>JBBAAB010000246.1:0-3175 GCA_041658445.1 Thermoleophilia bacterium | reverse complement strand
TGGATGCGGTATATGACGAGCAGGACGAATTTATCGGTGCCGTCCACTTCATGCGCGATATCACCGAGGCTAAAAAATTACGCCAGCAGCTGATCCAGTCGGAGAAGATGGTTGCCGTCGGTCGGCTGGTCGCGGGAGTAGCGCACGAGATAAATAATCCGCTAACCGGTGTGATGGGCTATGCTCAACTGCTGCAGACCCGCGATATCGACGATCAGGCCCGGCAGGATGCCGAGAGTATCAATCGTGAGGCCGAGAGGGCGTCCCGCATCGTCAGGCACCTTTTGTCCTTCGCGCGCAAACATCAGCCTGAACTCAAAGCCGTGGACATCAACTCCGTTTTGCGGGAGTCCATGGAACTGAAAGCGTATGAGCTTAAGGTGAACAACGTTCTGATGGAGGCGGACCTTGATGCCGGTCTTCCCTTGACTACAACCGACCCCCATCAGTTGCAACAGGTTTTTCTCAATCTGATCAGCAACGCTGAACAGGCCATGCTGGACGACCGCTCATCGGGACTTCTGAAGATCTCCACACGGCTTGTCGACGATAAAATCCGTATTGTCTTTAATGACAACGGCCCCGGTATTCCCGAGGAATTTCGCGAGCGCATCTTCGAACCGTTTTTCACCACTAAAGATGTCGGCAGAGGCACCGGATTGGGGCTTAGTATCTGTTATGGCGTCGTCGATGATAACGATGGCCACATCTGGGTCGAACCGACAAAGGACCGCGGTGCGACGATTGTTATCGAGCTGCCTGTGGTGGCCACCGTCACACAGGAAGAGAAACAGGAAGGACCGGTTAGGAGGGGACGACTGGGAAAGATCCTGCTGGTCGATGACGAGGCCGCTATTCGGCAGGTGCTCACGGAGACCCTAAGGCGGGCAGGCCACGAAGTGGAAACAGCCATTAATGGTGAAGTGGCCCTGAAAATGCTCAAGCAGAAACATTATGACTGCGTGGTAAGCGATGTAAAGATGCCAGGCATGGATGGGCCGGAATTACACCAGGCGGTCAGGGCCATGGACCCGAAAGCGGCCGGAACCTTCATATTTATTTCCGGTGACACGGTCAGCCAGGAGACCAGTTCATACCTCGAAACCGTGGACAATCCTACGTTGGCAAAACCGTTTGAACCCGGCGAGCTGGAGAGGGCGTTACAGAAAATGCTTGCCACCGCGGGAAATGGCGGGGTTGAGTAGCGATTAGAAAGCCGGCGGTTCGCCTGGACTGCCAGAACAGATTCCTACGGCACTACATCGATCCTGCCGGTATCATCCTCGGCCTCCATTACGCCGATACGCGCATGGATTATCGTCCCCGCATCTATTAAGGCCTGTTCGAGTTGATCGGCCTTCCGGGCTGGGCAGGAGATCAACAGTCCGCCTGATGTTTGCGCGTCTGCCAGCATCAGCCGCTCCGCCTCGGTGACAGTTGGGTCGAAATTCACAAATTGCTTCACGAAGTCCAGGTTGTTTTTGCTGCCGGCCGGGACCGCGTTCAGGTCGGCATCGATGAGATCGCGGGCTGCCTGCATTACCGGCACGGCGCGGGCGTGTATTCTGGCGCCGACACCGCTTCCCTGCGTCATTTCTCCCAGGTGGCCCAGCAGCCCATAACCGGTTATATCCGTGCAGGCGTTGACGCCCACCTGCACCATGGCTTCCGATGCCGCCCTGTTGAGTGTAGTCATGACTTCCACGCCCCGGGCAATAGCGGCCTCGGTAACGGTTCCCCGCTTGATGCCGGTAGTCAGGATGCCGATTCCAAGGGGTTTGGTGAGAAACAGCACATCGCCCACCTGGGCGGTCGAGTTATAGACGATTTCGCCCGGCTTGATCACGCCAGTGACAGAGAGTCCGTACTTGGGCTCCTTGTCGTCGATAGTATGGCCGCCGACGATATCGACGCCGGCCTCGCGGGCCTTGTCACCGCCACCCTTCATCATCCGGATCAGGATCTCGAGTGGCATGCCGCGGCTATGGAAACCGATCACGTTGAGCGCGAACAGCGGCTTCGCTCCCATTGCATAAACATCGCTGAGGGCGTTGGCTACCGCGATGGCTCCGTAGTCGTACGGATTGTCGACGATGGGCGTGAAATAATCCACCGTCTGGATGATGGCAAGCTCTTCGGTTATCTGGTAGACGGCACAGTCGTCGCCGGTGTTGATGCCCACCAGCACGTTCGGGTTGGTAATCTTCGGCAATTCCTTGAGCACTGTTTGCAAGTCCGACGGACTTATCTTGCAGGCTCAGCCCGCGCCATGGGTCAGTTGGGTTAAACGTATCTGTTCAGGCTCAGTCACCGATCAGCCTCCTCTTGGCCAAGACTTCGATTATATCACCACAAAAGCTTCCGGGGGCTTGCATCATCAACAGTCTACCTCGTGGCCAGATCCCAAAACATGCGCATCGCCGTGGCGGCTATGAGCGCCGCCAGCATCAGCCGCAGCCGCCGCCTGCGGGTATGAATCGAAAGCCGGCCTCCCAGCTGGGCGCCCACGAGCGCTCCAACCACACAAAAGAGAGCCATTTCAAAATCAATCTGGTCCGTGGCCAGCTTTCCTGCAGACCCTGCCAGGGCGGCAAGAAACGTGATGCCCAGCGAGCAGCCGATCGCGGTCCGCGTTGGTATTCTGAGCACATAGAGCAATACGGGAATAATGATGAATGCTCCGGACTGCCCGACCATGCCACCGACGAGTCCGATGACCAGGGCTGAAAAAACGGCCAGTGGCCGGTTAAAAGTCACCTGACCGGCGAGAGGTTCCATGCCCGGTTCCACCCTTGGGATTAACATTATTGCCGCCGCAGCCAGGGCGAGAGTGGCGAAAATCGCCAGAAGAACATCCGCGGAAATGTTCTTGGACAGCAGGGCCCCAGTCAACGACGCCGCGGTGATGCCGGCGCCCATCCATAGCACCAGGGGCCGGCTGACATGCTGGAACTTTCGATGGACGATAACGCCTGAGCCGGTGGCAAACAGTGACTGGATCATGGTAAGCCCGGCGACCACTTTCATGTTCATGCCGTCGTACACGCCCAGTGTTTGCGGGACATAAAGAAGGAGGGGCGCCATGATGATGCCGCCGCCGATGCCGAGCCAGCCTGAGAAGAAGCCGCCTATCAGGCCAAGTACCAGCAGTGTTATGGCAAGGGATACGGTCACG
>JBBAAB010000245.1:0-3181 GCA_041658445.1 Thermoleophilia bacterium | reverse complement strand
CGAAGGCCGGACATGAAGAGATCCCTGGAGAACACCGAGATTTCAAAAGCCTTGCAGAGGCGCTCCTCCGGGGTCAGGCCGCGCAGGATCTGTATGTACTTTGCATGGTTAGGGTGAGGCTTGATGTCACTCATTTTACATGCAGGTCCTTTCAGAAAGATTATTCTACAAGACTTGCATGATCATACTATCAGGCCGGAAAGACAGGTGATTACTTCCAATAACCCAGTGAGACAAACCGCAGGGCGAATCTTGTGCCGTCCATCAAGCTCCCCAGACGAACATGCTCGATTAATGGTACCCTCTTCGTAAATCAGGACACATAGGAAACATACGTCCCTAAATCCCTCTAAATCCCTAAATCAGGGAATCTCATGGGTATGACGAGTTCTGGCCGCTCTGTGCGTAAAGCGCCGTCATGTAGGTTCCCGCGTGCGGCCCGGCGAACCAGTTATACCAGTGGCCGATGTCGGTATGGTCACCGATGGTGCCACTCCCCGCGTCGGCGTCCGCAGGACCCCATCCGTAGTTGGTGTCGCTGACGAAATAATTGCTGGCCGTCAGGGTCGTTCCAAGATTGCCGTCACTGTCGGTCAGCCAGTTCTCGCCGGTCGAGTGGTGGACGAATACCAGTTTTACTGGTGTCGCCGGCGGACTCGGATTCAGCGAATATGGGGTTCCATCGGCGCTTCCGTTGATGTTCGTATAGAAGTTAGACACGCCGGCCGGCACGTTGAACAACAAACTGACATCCGCACTTCCACCGGCGGCGATGTCGCCAACGCTAACAGGGGTCGCCGTCGCCAGACTCACACCGCTGGTGCTGGTGGCTCCCGTGATCTGAACACCAAGGGCAACAGTGGCGGGGTTGCTGTTGTGAAGTGTGAACTTGACAGTCAGCTCTCTTGCCAGATAGCCGGCATAAGACTCCCAGCAGGCATAGTCGGGAGTGGCAACCAGGTCCGGCCAGCCATTGGCAAAGCTGGCGTCAGCCTTGTTGTTATTCGTAAACATCCATGATGCAGCCAGTAAGGATGTGCTTAGCAGGAATAGAATCAGGGCTGAAACAATTTTCATCAGAAAGCCTTTCCATATATTGGGTCGGCTTCGACGGCGAGATGATAATGGTACAAGGCACCGCGGATGCGGCCGGGGTGAGAAGCGGTGAATCAGACGTCCCGAAGCTCATTCTCGCTCATCCCAAAATAATGCCCCAGCTCATGCATGACGGTCTTGCGCACCTGCGCCCTGATCTCGTCATCATTGCGGGACATCTCCTCTATGGGAATGCGGAAGATGGAGATTCGGTCCGGAAGGGCGCCGGCGTAGGCATCGGGTCTGCGGGTAAGCGGTATGCCTTCATACAGCCCGAGAAGTTGATGGGGATCCTTGAGATTTACCTTGCGAAGCTGCACCGGCGACGCCCAGTCCTCGACCACGACTGAAACGTTATCGAGACGTTCGGCGAATTCCGGGGGAAGGCTGGCAAGCGCCTGCTCGACCAGTTCTTCAAAATGCTTACGATTCAATGCCATTCACCTGGTCAGGAAAATTCCGGAAAGTTGCGGCGGCAGGGCCGTGTCTTTGCCCTACCGTTCGTTGGGATGAATCGTTGCCCCGGACGCATAACGCTCCGCTAGCGCCTTCTTGCAGTCGGTGTCCTGATCGCGGCTATAGGCTTTCTCCACAGTGAGGCTGCAGCGGTCCAGCGGAGGCCGCACAACCTTGACCGCACCAAAGCCGCCCTTGCGCTTCTCCAGTTCGTGGAATCCGCCCAGGTCGATTTCAACACCGAACACCTTGTAGAGGCATCCGAAGTAAGTCTTTCCCATTTCATCGTAAGAGTAGATGTACTTGCATCCGGAGTTAAAGCAGTTCGCGGGGTAGATAACTTTTTCACAAAGTACGCCGCACTCGTTGCACTCCAACTCTTCAGAGAGTTCCAGAAGTAATGACAATTTGTACCTTTCTTCCTTTTCCGCGGCTCGCCAGAGGTTTCAGCTTTCACGGCCGCACGTTTTTCAATCGCGTGTATTGTACTGCGTTTGTGCCGTTTTGGGCAAGGTTTTGCGGCTATCGGAGATTAAAAACAGGTTAAGTCTGCGATTATATCGATCGACTCGCGGGTAGATATTAAGCGCCGGTTACTGTTGCCGCCGGTCCAGGACGCCGAAAAACACTTAATAATGAGCAAAAACGCTATTAACAAAATAATCTCCCGTGACGGAAATCCTGAGCCGTTTGACGCCGGCAGGATCCAGCGTGCCATATCCCGCGCGGCAGAGGCTGCCGGTGAACAGAATGGAAGTATCTCCCATGATCTGACCCGGCAGGTAGTGGAACGGCTTGAGGAACGCTTCGATGGCGGATCCCCCGGTGTGGAAGAGATTCAGGACGTTGTCGAGGATGTGCTGATGTCGAGCCCGCTTAAAGAGACAGCCCGGGCTTATATGGCCTACAGGCGCCGGCACGCCGAAATCCGCTCGGTCAGGCAGTTCCTGGGTGTCAGGGATGACCTGAAACTGCCAATTAACGCGTTGACGGTGCTTAAGAAACGCTATCTGATCAAGGATGATCAGGGGCAGGTCGTCGAGACACCCGGGCAGCTGTTCAAACGGGTTGCCAGGCACGTGGCCGCGCCCGAGGCCGCATATGGCGACGATCCCGCGATTGCGGAAGAACGGTTTAATGAAGTTATGGCATCGCGTGAGTTTCTGCCCAACTCCCCCACCCTGATGAACGCGGGCACGCAGCTGGGTCTGCTCTCGGCCTGTTTCGTGCTGCCGGTACCCGACTCCATCCCCGGGATCTTTGAAGCCGTCAAGTACATGGCCATCATCCACCAGGCTGGGGGTGGCACAGGATTTTCTTTTTCCCACTTGCGGCCAAAAGGCGACCTGGTGGGCACGACCCATGGCGTAGCCTCAGGTCCGGTGAGTTTCATGGGAGCTTTCGACAGCGCCACCGAGGTCGTGAAACAGGGCGGACGGCGCCGGGGCGCCAATATGGGCGTGCTGCGCGTCGACCACCCCGATATCCTCGACTTCATCGGCGCCAAACAGCGGGAAAACATACTGCTTAACTTCAACATCTCCGTGGCGGTGACTGATGAGTTCATGGAGGCGGTCAAGGCGGATGGCGTGTATGGGCTGGTGAATCCGCGCTCCGGTGAACAAACCGG
>JBBAAB010000244.1:0-3186 GCA_041658445.1 Thermoleophilia bacterium | reverse complement strand
TCCGCAGCGGGGATGAACAGGTGAGTATCGCAAAACGTTTTCAGGGGTCAACTCCACGCCGGACTCCAGCGCGTGGATTGTCTTATGCTCAGCGCCGTGGTACTCGAATACCCGCCGCAACTGCTTGATGCGCGAGACGACGAGAATGTAGATGACAAGAATCGCTATCCTGATTACACCCTCAGTTAAAACGAAAAACGCGTTCTTGAGAACACCTTCGCGCGAAGCGGGATCATGGAACCCGAAGCTCGCCACCACCCAGGGCAATGCCATGAAAAGTCCGACTGCCATGACTATGCCGATTATCAGGCTGAGCGCCATCTCTTTCTTGCTGATGTCGCGCTCTTCCTCGCCCAGCGACTCGTTGGCCGACATCGAGAGGGTTTTTATTCCCAGCGTCAGCGACTCCCAGAGGCCGATAACCCCCCTGAGAATCGGCTTTCGTAAAATCGGGAGGCGGTCGGCGAGCGGCGTCAGGGCTTCGGAATGCAGGCTGATGGTACCGTCGGGACGCCGGCAGGCCAGCGCCCAGTGACGCTTGCCCCGCATCATGACTCCCTCGATGACCGCCTGGCCGCCGACAGCCGCGGAAGGCTGACTTTTACCGCTCAAGATTATCCATCAGCTCCTGCTTCATTTGAGCAACCTCTTCTTTTGTATAGACCTCGCCGCAGTACATCTTCCCCTCATGGCATTTGCCATGCAGGCAGTCCGGTCCCGCCTTGCGGAAAAGCATGGGGGCCGCGTCCTGCGCCTGGAAGAACATCCGCCACGCGAGCACGTTGATCTCCCACTGTGCACGCCGGCAACAGCGCACCTGGAAAAAATGCCTGAGCTCACGCGCGTTCATGGTCACGACGATGCGTGTCTCCGCCGCGTTGGGAAGCACGAAGCGGGCGTCCTCCTGGATGGTCTCCTTCACAAGACCCCGCGCCTCGCCGAGTTCCACCAGCCGGTTATACGCGTCCATCGCTGAACGCATGGCGTCCTGGAACACCTCGAGCGCCTCCGCGTCTTCGGCAATCTTTGGAGGAACGATGAATCCGGCCTCATCGGAAAAATGCACGTAGCGCTGGGATTGCTGACTGTAGGAAGCAAGACGATGCCTCACCAGCTGGTGCGAACAGGCGCGCGAGATGCCGTCGACGCCAAAGGTGAAGGATGCATGCTCGAAAGTGCTTAAATGCCCGGAGTTCACGAGCAGTTTGATGAGCCGCCCGATCTCTTCGCCGGACATGCTCTCCTTGAGCTGGGCCGCCGTCGAGGGGGAATAGCAGAGCCTGCCCGCCGCCGCTACGGCGCGTTCGGGTTCAGGAGTGTGTGTAAGCAGGGTTACGTTAAGAGTCGCCGACACCAGCCGGACCGGCTAGGAGGTTTGCCTCTTGGCGTACTTGCGCTTGAATCTCTCGACCCGTCCTCCGGTGTCCACCAGCTTGCGCTTGCCCGTGTAGAACGGGTGGCACTTGGAGCAGATCTCCACGGTTATCTCGGGAGTGGTCGAACGGGTTTGAAACTCCTCGCCGCAGGAGCACCGCACTTTTGTTTCAACATAATCGGGATGTATATCTTTTTTCATTTTAAGTCCTCGTCTTCTTGGCAAACAAGAAATAATAGCACAAAATGCAGGTATTGGATGCAGACACATCCTGCGGATTCATGAAAATCGCTCCATGATGCCAAAATGCCGATCCTGTCTAACAACCCTACTCTGTTATTCTAGTGAATATATGAAGAGCATGCGAACATTTCTTGTTATTGCCTTACTGGCGCTTCTTCTGGCTTTTTCCGGCTGCTCCGATGACCACTCCCAGGCCGGGCAGCTGGTTAAGGACAGCGACGCGTTAAGGTCGTCTGCCGTCGATACGCTCAGGCGTTCGACCGCCACCATCGATGGTCTGGTGCGGGACGCCTCGGCCGGACGGGCCCTGCCTGCCAGCCAGACCAAGGCCAGCACCACAAAGGTAGTCGAGGATTTAAACACGGCGCTGGCGGACCTGACCAGCCGCGACGACAAACTCAAGACCGCCGACGGACTTCAACTCAACGATAATTACCATAAATACATTTCACAGCTTAGAACCAGCAACGACCTGCTGACCGCGACGATCAACACGGCCTCGGAGATACCCAGGCTGATCGAGCGGGAACAATACTCGCTGGCGGGATGGGACGAGATCAAGGCGCAGCAGATAGTCAGCCAGATCATGTCCATCGATCAACAGATAAATAAGATGTACACCGAATCGGAAATGATGCGCAACCAGGCCGAGCAGATCAGGAAGGACAACCCGGAGGATTTCGAGGACTGATTCTCGCGCGCCCGGCCGGCTCCTTGCCATGAGGCCTATGCGTACCTAAAATACCTTTGGTGGATCACGGGCGATTAGCTCAGCTGGTTAGAGCGCCGTCCTCACATGGCGGAGGTCACTGGTTCGAGTCCAGTATCGCCCACCAAAACCCGTTTTGATCCCGTGGGGGATTAGCTCAGTTGGGAGAGCGCTTGCTTCGCATGCAAGAGGTCACCGGTTCAAGTCCGGTATCCTCCACCACTTCCTAGCCCATGCACCCCTTCTCGTAAAGTGAAATAAGCACGCCCGCGATGACGATGATCGCCACCAGGCTAATCAGCCTGCCGATCACCTTGCGGATCACCTTCAGCGCAATCGTCGCCAGCGCCAGCGCCACGATGAGAATGACAATAGGTGGCGTCGAAGACTTCAAGGAAGCATCTGTTGCTGCATCGGTCCGGGCTAACGCGGTGGCGGCCGAAACAGACGCGATGACGATTGATGAGATGGCAGAAATGAACATATGCTTTCGCATGGCGACTCCCATTGGCGCTGGATACCTGTTCTCACTATTCGATACCCGGCTGTTTTTTCCTCAGGGCGAATGCCGGCGGCCGTATTTGGGGAAGTCGCAAAAAGAAGCTATCATTACTATCTGATGTGGGGGATTAGCTCAGTTGGGAGAGCGCCTGGTTTGCATCCAGGAGGTCACCGGTTCGAGTCCGGTATCCTCCACCAAATCATCGCGCTTCCAGGATCATGGGCTCCCTCGGCTCCTGGCTGAAATCGAAATCATCCTTCAGATCCCCTAGCGCGGGGTTGTTCTCCCGCACTCCCGGCTTGGGATCGGGGCGGCCGTCATTATTCGGGTCGAGCCTCTGGCCATCAAGAAAGACTT
>JBBAAB010000243.1:0-3190 GCA_041658445.1 Thermoleophilia bacterium | reverse complement strand
GCCACACAGTATTTCATGCACTCCACCGGATTGCAGGACGAGATCAACCGGCTGCTGAAAACCGTGGATCTGGAAAACCTCGAGGAGCTTTATACCACCAGCGCCAGGATCCAGCATCTGATCAGCACCGCGCCTTTACCTGATGATCTGGAGAGCCGGATCATGGAAAACTACCGCGCGCTGTCTTCTGGTGACGACAAAAATCCCCTGATCTCCATGCGCTCCAGTGCCACGGAGGAGGATGGGTCTGGCGCGTCGTTCGCCGGGCAGTACCGCACCCAGCTCAATATCAGCGAGGACTCCATCATTGAGACCTATAAGGAGATCGTCGCCAGCAAATATGGAAGCCAGGCGATAATTTACCGCCATCAGCGCGGCTTCCGCCACCAGGATGTCATAATGTGCGTGGGTTGCATGGTGATGGTGGATGCTGTCGTCAGCGGGGTCATGTTTTCCCGGTCACCCCAGGATCCGGACAGCTCGATGGTTGAAATCAACGCCGCTCCCGGACTGGGCCGGCGCGTAGTTGAGGGTATCACCGATACCGACTTCTACCAGTTATTCAGGGAGGAACCAACTGAGATTTCTCACCGCGGGCCAGGCAGGGTCGGTAAACACCTGACTCCGGAAAAGCAGCGAGAACTGGCTCGCATTGCAATAAGCCTTGAGAAACACTTTGGAGTACCGCAGGACATCGAATGGTCGATTGTGGAGAGCGGGAAGGTCACAGTATTACAGAGCCGACCTTTGGCTCAGCTTTCTCAAGATGACAAATCACCCACTCAGGAAGAGGACACCCGGAGCAGGAATCTGCTGGTCGCGGGGGGCCTTTCCGCAAGCAGGGGCACGGCTTTCGGCGAGATATTCGAGGTGCGAAGCAATGTCGACATGCTTGAGTTCCCCAAAGGCGCAGTGCTGGTCGTGAAACATCCGATGCCCGAATGGGCTTCGCTGATGAACCGGGCTTCAGCGGTCGTCAGCGAAACAGGCCACGCCGCAACACATCTGGCTATCGTCGCGCGGGAGTTCGGCGTCCCGGCGATATTCGGTATGAAGAATGCGATGGAACATCTTGAGAACGGCGCGCCTGTCACTGTCGATGCGGACAGCTGCCGCGTCTACCGGGGACGGCGGGAAGGTGTGCTCGCCAGGTCCGTGCCACCACCCAATCTCATGGTCGGCAGCCCGATCTACCATATCCTTGAAGAAATAATGACACTGGTGATACCTCTGAACCTGACTGACCCGTCATCGCCTTTTTTCAAGCCATCCCAATGCAGGACGCTTCATGACCTGACCCGCTTCTGCCACGAAAAGGCAGTTGACAAGATGTTCACATTTGGCAAAATTTCCGGATTTGGCGCCAAGGCCGCAAAGCAGCTGGTTGGCGAGTCGCCGTTTCAATGGTGGGTGCTGGATCTGGACGACGGCTTTCGCGAAGGTTATGACGTCAAGCAGAAATATGTAAGCTGGGATGACATAGTCTGCGAGCCGATGAAGGCGATCTGGGCTGGCATGATCATCAAGCCGTGGCAGGGGCCGCCGCCGGTAAGCGTCAGGGGATTTGGCTCGGTTCTGTTCCGGTCGACGATGAACCCCAGTCTCGATCCGGCGGTGCGCGCCTCACTCGGTAACAGGAACTTCTTCCTTATCTCTCGTAATTTCTGCAACCTGAGCATGCGGCTGGGTTATCATTTCACCCTCGCAGAGGCCTACCTGGGAGAGATGCTGACCGAGAATTACGTCAGCTTCCAGTTCAAGGGCGGCGCCGCTGACAGGAGCCGGAGATTCACACGGGTGTACCTTCTGCGTGAGATACTGGAGAGATACGGGTTCAGGGTGGAGGTAAAGCTCGATGCCCTGACGGCGCGGATCGAGAAGAAACCCAAGGAATACCTGATTGAGAGATTGAAGGTTCTCGGGTATCTTTTAATCCACACCAGGCAGATAGACATGGCCATGGGGGATAAGACCATGGTGGACCGTTACCGGCGTAAGATAACCGGGGATCTGGATGAGATTGTAAAACCGAACTCGATTGGCGGTGAATAGTGGAAGCATCTGAAAAGATTAGAGTGCTGTTGGTCGATGATGAGACGGATTATCTCGAGATCACCGCCAAGCGTCTCACCAGGCGCGGTTATGAGGTTGCCACAGCGGTCGACTGCATGACCGGCCTTGCGATTATTGCGGATTCTCAGGTTAACGTTGTCGTCCTTGATATGATGCTGCCAGACATGGACGGCAACGATTGTCTCCGGGAGATCAGGAAGGGCCATCCTTCCATGGGCGTGATAATGCTGACGGGGCACGCATCGGTTCATACCGGACTCACATGCCTTGAGAATGGCGCCAACGACTACTGCCTGAAGCCGGTGCCACTGGATGAGCTGGTGGAAAAGATCGAGATTGTCTACCGGGACATGAAGTACGGGGAGAAAACCAGCTGAACAGGGGGAGAAAGCACATCGATTCTCATATAATGACTCCATGAAAGAGCAGACGACACATACAATCACATTCCAGCCCGGCGACATCGTCTGCGATGGCGTACCGCACGAAGCCAACCTGCTCAGGGTTGCGCTTCTAGAAGGCGTGCACATCAACGCCTCTTGCGGAGGCACCGGCGCATGCGGCAAGTGCAAGGTGGAGATCATGGAGGGCGAGTTCGAGGGCGGCAAGTCCGCCAAGCTCTCCGACGAGGATTACAAGACCGGTTTGCGCCTGGCCTGCCGGGTGAAAGTCATGGGCGACCTTACGGTCGCAATCCCCGAGGAATCCCGCATGGGCGATGCCGTCGCGCTCACTCATGCGCGGCGTCCGGGCCCGGGACGGGTTCTCACGGCGCAGGATCTCGAGGAGCTGGTTAGCGGATGGAAGGTCGATCCGGTAGTCAAAAAATACGCGTTGAAACTGGAGCCGCCGGACGCGGCGAACAACATCAACGACCTCGACCGCCTGAAGCTTGCCCTCAAGGCGCAGCACGGCATTGGTGACGTGTCCGTGGACTTTCATGTTGTGCGCGATTTGCCGTTGATGCTCCGGCTCGAGGACTGGCTGGTGACGGTAACTCTGGTGGAGAGGCAAAAAGGGCCGAAGGTCATCCAGGTTGTTCCCGGTGACCGTACCGCTGAAGACTATTCAATCGTCCTCGATATCGGGACCACCAGCATCTACGCGCAACTGCTCG
>JBBAAB010000242.1:0-3193 GCA_041658445.1 Thermoleophilia bacterium | reverse complement strand
CCTTGCTAGCCATGCCAAGGTTGGGCAGTCGTGCCAAGGGCTTGGGATGGGCTTTGTTGGGCACCCTTTTCCCACTGTTGCTTTGTTTAGCCAGTTGCTGTGCGGCCAACCGCTGGACACATACCCCGGCTCTTTATCCTGTGTTCAGCCCTTATGACCTGGAACCGCGAGCGGAGCAGTATCTTTGGCAAGGATTATGGGCAACGCTGGCAGCCAGTCTCGTGGCGGGATGGGCCGTTTATCGCCAAGCGAAAAACCTCAGACACGGTGACGAAAAGACCGTCCTGCGAATGCTGCATGGGATCCGCTGGACCATCGGGATCATGGTGGTGGCGTATGCCGTCATTGGAATGGCAAAGTTCTACTACATCGACCCGAATTGGAAATCCCACCTGGCCAACCTCGCGCAGGTCGTCCTGGTGGCGGCCGGGGTCGGATGGCTGGCAAATCGCTCGCTCCAGCGGTCTTCCAGCAATTTGGCCCGCTTCATCTGGCGTCGGGTGAAATGGGCGTCCTGGGGCGTAGGCATGCTGGTATTGGCTTATATGGGAATCCAGAACTCCTGACATAGGCCGCTAAGTTTTCGCAGTTTTCGGCCATTTTCCGCTGATTTGACCTGGAGGGGGTGGGGACCCAAACCTGTCCGCTTTTTTTGATCGCTGTGCTATGCTATAAGGCATGGCACATGATAATAGTCAACAAAGATTATTCGAGTTATCTAATCCGACAGGCATGCAGATCATTAATGATCGATGCCTGTTCCGAACCCAGGATGGCCACCGGGTCGTCATCGTCTCTGGCATCATCTTGGCTCAGTATGCCGTGGGCGACCGCATGGCCGAGGCGCACGCCATGGTCAGTCTGGTCGAACAAGGGTGGGCCGATCAGAACGATGTGGCCCGAGCCTTCGGTTACGCTGTGCGCACCGTGCGCCGGCAGCAACGACGCTTCGAGGATGGTGGCTTGGCCGCACTGGGACAGGGCAACGGTTACCCGCGCGGCCGGGCGCGTCTGCCGACTCCGCGCCTGCAATGGGTTCAGGAACTTCAATCTCAAGGCCACTCCAACCGCGAGATGGCGCGGCGCCTGGGAGTCAGTCCCAAAGCCATCCGCAAGCTCTTGCGTCGCTTGGGGTGCAATGACACCGTCCCGGTGCAATCCGAACTGGCGCTCAACGCCGTTGGACCTGGGGACCCAAACCTGTCCGCTTTTTCTGTTTCTACCATCACCCCACCAACGGTCGAGCCTGCCAAGGGAGGGGACCCAAACCTGTCCGCTTTTTGTTCCACTGCGGTTGTCCCGGCCACGTTGGATACCGATCCGAGCGATCGCTGGAACGATCGGTTGATGGCTTATTTGGGTCTGTTGGACGATGCCGCTCCACTGTTTGGCTCACGCACGGGCGTAACTCGGGCCGGAGTTCTGTTGGCCTTGCCCCCGTTGATACACAGTGGGGTGTTTGAGTGCGCGCAAACCATTTACGGCAGTCTCGGCCCGTCCTTTTATGGCTTGCGCACCAGTCTGTTGACGCTGCTGTTGATGGCCCTGTGGCGGATCAAACGCCCCGAAGGGCTCAAGGAGCATTGCCCGCAAGAGTTGGGGCGCGTGTTGGGTTTGGATCGCGCCCCGGAAGTCAAGACCCTGCGGCGCAAACTGGCGCGCTTGGCGGCGGCGGGAAGGGCCGCACAATTCGGGCGGGCACTGGCCCAACAACGGGTGGCCTTGCGCGGAGCCACGCTGGGCTTTCTCTATGTGGACGGTCATGTCCGCGTTTACCACGGCCAGCACCGCCTGCCCAAGGCCCACGTTGCGCAGATGCGCCTGTCGATGCCCGCCACCTCCGACTACTGGGTCAACGATCCCGCCGGCGATCCGCTGTTTGTTGTCACCGCCGAAGCCAATGCCGGGATGGTTAAAATGCTGCCTGGCATCCTGGAGCAGGTGCGCGCCCTCATCGGCCAACGCCGCCTCACCGTGGTATTTGACCGCGGCGGGTTCAGTCCCAAACTTTTTCAACATATCATTAACTCCGGGTTTGACTTTCTCACGTATCGCAAGGGCCGTCTCCCCCGTGTTCCCCGCAAACGTTTCCACCCCTGCCGGACGCGCCTGGAGGGACGAACGACGACCTATCTTTTGGCGGACCAGGAGGTGCGCTTGCTCAAAGGCAAGTTGCGCTTGCGCCAGGTTACCCGCCTGGCCGAGGACGGCCATCAAACCCCGATCCTGACCAACCGGCGGGATCTGCCCCCGGCCCAAGTGGCCTATCGAATGTTCGCGCGTTGGAGACAAGAAAACTTTTTCAAATATTTGTGCGAGGAATACGCTCTGGACGCGTTGGCCGAGCACGCGGTCGTACCCGACGACCCGACCCGCGAGGTGCCCAATCCGGCCTGGGCCAAGGTGGACGCCCAACTCCGCCAAGCCTACGCCCATCTGGACCGGCTCGAAGCCGAATACGGTCTGGAGGCCTTGACCAATCCCGAACTCCAGCGCCGGACCATGCGCGGTTTCAAAATCGCACAAGGCAAATTGGGCCATCAAATCTGCCAGGCTATGCAACGGGTCCAGCAGTTGGAGGCTCAGCGAGCGGCCGTGCCACGGCGCGTTGCCGTTCAAGCCGTCAGTGAGGAACCGGTCGTCAAACTGGCCCCGGAGCGCAAACATCTGACCAACCTCATCAAGATGGTCGCTTACCAAGCCGAAAGCGACCTGCTGCGGGCAGTGGCCCCCCATTACCGCCGGGTTGAAGAGGAAGGCCGCACACTCATTCAATCGGCGCTGGCCGGCGCCGCCGATCTGGAAGTCACCGCGACGGAGTTGCAGGTCAGGCTGGCACCGCTGAGTTCAGCCCATCGCACCCGGGCTATTGCCGCGCTTTGCGCAGAACTCAACCGGACCGAAACGGTTTTCCCCGGTTCGCGCTTACACCTGCGCTACGCCATCCGGGAGGCTTTTTGAGAAAAAGCGGACATTTTCTAACAGGTCTATGTCAGGAGTTCTGGAATCGCGTCGGTGCTCAACTTGTTCCCCGCCTCCGGGTCGTAGGGGAAGTTGTTCGTGTAGGAGTAGGTTTTGCCGGGCCGGTGCGCGGCGGAGGCCCAAGCCGTCCAGGCGAAGAACGCGGTGAGCTGGCGCAACTCGGTTGCGTCGGTGATGTATTTGGCGGGCAGACCGGCGTTGCTGGCGGGCA
>JBBAAB010000241.1:0-3197 GCA_041658445.1 Thermoleophilia bacterium | reverse complement strand
AATCTTTATCGACGGCACCGGTAAGGCGGTTGTCGGTGGTGAAGAGCAGCCCCTTGCTACGCATGATCTGGTTTTCGTTCCGGCTGGCACTATGCACAACTTTATTAACACCGGCACCACCCCGTGGCGCGTCCTTTCAATCTACGCCCCGGCCGAACATGCCCCCGGCACCATTCACGCGACCAAGGCGGATGCGGAAGCCGCTGAAGCCCACGAACATGCCTAATACCTCGACGCTCTATCTTGGCTCTGATCATGCTGGATTCGCCTATAAAGCGAAGCTTAAACGCTTTTTAGACGAGCTTAATATTCCCTACGAGGACCTCGGCAACACCACACTCGACCCCTCAGACGACTATCCAGATTACGCCGCAAAGGTTGCCAAAAAAGTGCAGGAGAATGGTAATAACCGCGGCATCCTAATCTGTAACAGCGGCATTGGAACCTGCATCGCGGCCAACCGTTTCAAGAATGTGCGAGCCGTAAACGCCGCCTCCCCAAAGCAGGCCGAGCAGGCCAGACACGATAACAACGCCAATGTTCTCTGTTTGGGTGCGTCGGTAGTACCCTTCTGGATCGCCCGTAAAATAGTTAAAAGCTGGCTCTCAACTAAGTTCGATATCGCCGCCCGGCACCGCCGGCGGGTTTCACAGCTAGACAACCTGTAAAACTTTTGTTTAGGTTGGTGTACGACCAGAACGCTGGGTGTGCGACCCGCTGGTCGTGTACCTGAAGTTATCGGAGTTTGGAGACACCTATGGCATTCGCGGTCAGCGCCCTTAAGCGCCCTACTCGCGTAGCAAGGCGCGCTGGAATACGCGTCGCCTTGATCGAACCCGGTCAGTTTCCCCTTGGTATGCATGTGCCCAACATGTACCGCGGGAAGGACCAGAGTGGGGTACTCATGCCCCGCTTCATCCCCCAGATGGCCGCCTGGCTAATCTCGCTGGGCTATGAGGTGGATGGCTTCAGTGGTGAAGTCACCGCCTTCAACCTGGATGAGCTAGCGACGTACGACGTCGTCTGCATCTCGGTGCTCTCAAACACTGCCCTGCACGGGCTGGTGCTTGCCAAGCAGCTGCAGGATCGCGGCGTGACGGTGGTAATGGGCGGCTACTACTTCGCCCACAACGTGCAGCGCGACGAAACGCTGCGTCAGGCCACCAATGCCCTACGTTACTGCTCCTACGTGGTGCGGGGCGAGGGCTACGTGGCCCTGCCACTATTGCTGCAGGCCATTGCGGATGGCTGTGGCTTCGACTCTGTGGGCGGGTTGAGCTGGCGGGATGCCGCCGGCACTACCATCCACAACCCCATGGGTAAAGGGTTGAGTCCGGAGGAGTACCAGGAGCTCCCGCCCGCCGACTGGTCGTGTATTCAAAATAGCGAGAAGCTATTCACCCTCGGCGCCCAGGGTGTCCAAGGGTGTCCGGGCCATTGTGACTGGTGTGCCGTGTGGAGACGGGATGGTAACGGCATAAACCAGACCCCAGCAGTCCGCATGGTCAATGAGATCGAAGTGGCCTGGAAACGGGGTGGTTTCAAGCATCTGTTCATCACCAGCGATAACTTCCCCACGTTCCACAAGCTGGCACGAGCCGTCTGTGAAGAGCTGATCCGACGCGGCCTACACCGCCAGATCCAGTGGTCGTGCCAGGGTGATGCGGTTAGCATCGTTAAGCGACCCTGGCTCGTCAAGTTGATGGCCGAGGCTGGCTGCGTGCGCACCTGCATCGGCATCGAGTCGCTCAACCAAGCGACGCTCGAAGCTATCAGTAAGGGTAAGCAGAGTCGGAAGCTGATTGCGCAGGCAATCCGCATCTGCCACAACCACGGCATCGCCGTGCACGGGATGTTCATCGTTGGGCTCCCAGGTGACACCCCCGAGACCGCCGAGGAAGCCCGCCGCTGGGCACAGCGGCACGGCGTAGAGACGGTGCAGTTCCTCTGTCTCTCGGCCTTCCCCGGGTCGAAAGACTATGAGGACTACGAGCTGTGGGATAAGACGTTCCGCCCGTTCACGGGCGATCTGGAGCTGGTCAACGACCTGTTCGTCAACGGGCACTACGCTCAACTGACAAATGAGGTGATGACGCTCGTCGACATCCAGCGGTGCTCGATCGACGCGATGGACCGGTTCTACCGCTGGTGGCGCGTGCTGGCTCCCTTGTTCACCCCCAACGTGCGAGCCTATTGGGCCGGGCTGCGCCAATCACGCGGTCTGTTCGGATCCCTAGGCTACAGCGTCAGCCACCAGGTTATCACGGCCCTGCTGCGGTGGCGCGGCCGCACCAGTATTGACGCGTGGCGCCTCCACCCGATCAACCAGTGCTGGCTCGAGCTAATCGCTACCACCCCTGGTACCGAACAGTTCGAAACCCTCAAGACCAAACTACTCAGTCTGCTCCCCGCGGGCTGGGTCGAGACCCTCGAGGCGGCGTCATAACAGCGCCGCCCGCTATACAGGCCGTCCGGAGTCATCCGGCGGCCTGTTCGCGTTTATTCGGATCCATCTTGGGGTATCATGAAAGCATGCCCACTGTTCAACAGACCGTTCGCCGCGTCACTCGCCAATCAGAAGAGCGTCTTGCCCAGCAACGGGCCGAGAAGCTCCGTTTCCCCTATGCGAACCTCGAGGGTTACCCTGCTAGCTACGAGATAATGAAACAGATCAGCCGCGAGGAAGCCGAGAAGTGGCAGGTGGTTGCCTATGCCGGAACCAAAGGCCGGGTACGTATCGGCATCGTTCATCCTGATAACGGCCAAACCATCTCCTACCTCCGTCAGTTCTCAACTGAGCATAAAGTAAGTCTGGTTCTGACTGTTATCTCTGAGACCAGCCTGCATTATATGCTCGACCTCTATGACTCACTCGTTGAGCAGCAGGCACAGCTAGCTAAGGATACGGAAAAAAAGGCGCAGGAGGCCGAGAAGCACGACTACGCCAAGCTCGTTAAAACGCTCGACGACCTGAAAACCTACGCCCAAAAAATCAACACCTCCGAACTCTTTGATCTGGTGTTAGCCTCAGCCATCAACCAAAATGCGTCTGATATCCACTTTGAACCAACCGAGGACACCTATGCTATCCGCTTTCGTATCGATGGGGTACTACAGCAGGCCGTAGTACTACCAGGAGGAAGTATTAAGCAGCTGGTCAGCCGCATTAAAATGCACGCCAACTTAAAGCTCGACCT
>JBBAAB010000240.1:0-3224 GCA_041658445.1 Thermoleophilia bacterium | reverse complement strand
ATCCCGTTTCCAATCTTCATCTTTGGTGCCTCCCCAGGGGACTCGGTTATTTCCGGACTTTTGGCTGAACTGGGAAAGGGCACGAAGACAATTTACAACAGCCAAATCTTCGGAATGGACTGTGACGCTATATTTGTATGTGGAGTGTAGCGTTAGCATTCAGTGGCTCCCTTCCGAAACATAACAGAATATAGCTGGACTAAGTTCCGCCTTTAAAGGCGGAACAGGTTCTTTAAAATTAACCGATTGTTCCGGCCGATCAACTATCTGCATCTGATTTCTCATTGCTTCCTGATCCGGGATATACGGAACGCTGGGAAAAATGGACACCAGCCCAACAGTCACTCCCTGCTCCACAGATAAAGCCTTGGTATATAGGAGGTTAACACCGCAGCTAACAGCACCGAAACCACCAGACCCACGATAAACATTATCCACGTCTCCGGCCTGATGACTCCGAGCGCGACGATGAGAAATAGCATGGGCAAGTCGAGAAAATGCGTGAAGGTCGGCAAGTGCTCCGCCCGCGCCTTTTCGAGTTCCGGCGTGAAATGGCCAGCCTTGAGCGCCTCGTGTGTAAGCTGGCGCAGGCGCATGAAGTAGAGCCGTGTAACGGTGTTGCCCTCGATGAACTCGAAGCCGAACAGAATCACCATCCCCGCCAGCCACGGCGTTTTGATGAAGTCCCAGCCGCCGAAGAACTTGGCAATCAACCATGTCCCGGATACCAGCAGGATAATCGCGCCGGGTACGACGACGCCGTCGTAAAACACCGCGATGGCCCGCACCGCCTCGGCGAAGCCGTTCAGCTCGCGCAACTGGCGCGAGCGCAGGTCGGACACCCACACGCCGATGAGCCCGCCGCCGATCAGGATGGCCCCGAGGATGTGCGCGTACTTGAGCAGGATGTAGGTCATACCATAGCTTCCTGTTCAAAGCCTGTGCCCGTGGAAAACAGCATCAAAGTTCTTACGGTAAGTGAATTTACACTCACCATAACCAATCTCTGAAACCTCACGCAAAAACTCGTTCTCCTTCATGATCCGGTCCGGCGCGAAATCGGCGAGTTCGTGCAGCACCACCTCTTTCAGTAAATCCGCTCTACCCGCTGGCCCCAAGACGTCAAAAAACGGCGCGAGGTGCAGCGGCAGGATTCGATAAAACTCTGTCGGATCGTCGGGCGGGTACTTGTCACCATTCACGAACAACCCGTCCGGCTTCAGGACGCGATGGATTTCCTGCAAAACGCGATTGCGGTAAGTACGCTCGAAATTGTGCAGCGCCATAACCGAGGCTACGATGTCGAAGTAGCCATCACCGACCGATTTCAAGTAAGCCAGGGCGTCACTCTGCACTAATTCGAGTTTGTTCTGTTTTATTTCATTGCGCAGGCTCTGTTCGGCCTGTGCCAACATCTCGGGCTCGTTGTCTATCGCGACGAGCTTGATGTCCGTCCGGGAGGACAGAAACTTGGTTGTCGCGCGTCCACTGCCGCAGCCGATTTCCAGAACGTTCAGGATATTTAATGCCGTCGGCGACTTGAAACTACGAATCGCATCGGATACCTCTCTGTCTATTTCAGAAAGATGCGGAATGCCCTGCATGACCAGCAGGTAGTCGGCGCTGATCTTCCCCTGAAAACGTCTTTCGCTTCTAGCCATTTATTTCTTCTGCTGCCGACGAGGATCGCTCTGCCTCCAATTCTTCACGACCCAATAGATGCCAACGCCCAGGAGTAACACATTGGCGAGGATACCGATGATCCAGAAGGCGCTCATGTTATTTCAACGGCCAAGGCGTTAATACATAATCGCGTCCGGTGAGGTGGCAGGCCCGACACAGAAGTATGCCCTGCCCATCCTTCACCACCTTGTTCTGAAATATCTCGTACCAGTACCAGTTCGATCCGCCAGCGCTGTCGGCAGCGGTCTTGATCGCCACCGACCAACCCTGGACGGCGTTGCCTTGCCCGTAGAGCTCCTTCACCGTCACCGCACCCTTGGGATGCTGCTTCGCGCCGGATTGCATGGACTCGAACACGGCCGGATTGAGATACGCGCGCACCTTGCCGAAATGTGGGCCTTGCGAATCGTGCGGTTTGCTTTCGGAGCGCCACTGCTTGTAATGCCCCGCCTTGAGCCAGGCTTCGAGGGCAGGACTGCCTAACGGTATCTCGGGCGTCTGGGCGTAGCCGGCAGGGACTGAGCAACAGAAATAGAAGAACCAGAATGGGGAACGAAGCAACTTGAGCCCTGTTAACGAAAGAACAGGAACGAATGACAGCAAACTGTCAGGCAGCAATTTGCTCAAACGAGAAATGTGGAATATCCGTCCGCTCCTTGGCATGCTCGACCGTAATGCCACAAATATTCCCGTTCCGATCGAGGTCGAGCAGCGTATTCTCGTCGAGGTCTTTGGTCTCGACGATTTCCGTGGGCCGGAACTCGATATAGAGCGTATCGGTGTCCTGGAAATATTTTATCTTCATGGGCTAAATGACCTGTCGAAAAAAGCGTTATGAGCGGTCTCGCCGTCTGAAAGAAGTATAACCCGCAAATACCGGCCGTCCATCTCCCTGATTGGCGCCCACCGGCGGATACGGCCATCCTGTTGAATCACCTGCTTCACCGGATGCTCGATGACCTGCCGAACCCACTCGTCCCGGATGATGGCGCGGTCAGGGCGTTGGCGCATCGCCTCGAAGTATTGAGTGAACTTCATCAAAAATTACCCGCTATCCGTGCAAAACCTTTGTTATAGAGAGCGACGGGACGTTCCATGCCGATTCATGGTAACGCGCATACGATGCGACCGACAATATTGAAAATGCCTTATACATCCGAGCGAAACCGTGGACGCAGGGTAATCACAACCTTATACTTTGCCCACCGATACAGAGCATTACGAACTTCGTCGGCGTCCTTTTAGGAGCATTCATGCGCCCTGCGTTTATTCTTGCCATCCTCGACCGCGAATTCCAAAGCACCCTGAGCGGCCATCACACGCCGGTGATGCTCTGGGGCCCGCCGGGCGTGGGCAAGTCGCAGATGGTGGCGCAGGTCGCGGCCCAGCACGAAGTACCGATGATCGACATCCGGCTGTCGCAGATGGAGCCGACCGACCTGCGTGGCATCCCGTTTCGCAACGGCGCCGTGGTCGAGTGGGCCATCCCGGCGATGCTGCCGGACCCCGCGCGCCATGGGTTCGAAGGCATCCTGTTCCTC
>JBBAAB010000239.1:0-3225 GCA_041658445.1 Thermoleophilia bacterium | reverse complement strand
TCATGCGGAACTCCATGCTCTCTATGTCATTCATAAGGGCTGGGGATCGCTGGTCGGCATAGAATGGCTCCATTCCTCGGAAACGAGGATGGAATTCTTTCGCTATGCCGAAACGGAACTGTACCGGATGGCAAACGCGGCGCTGGCGGAATTCGCACAGCGGGCGGCAGCGGAGGGGCTGACCATCACGACCTCGGTCCGGGTCGGCGACCCGGAACCGGTCATTGCCAGGGAGGCAGGGGAGCTGGGTGCGGACCTGATCGTGCTCGGCAGCGCCTGCCAGGGATGGTCCCGGGAATACAAGGCGAAGATCTCCATGAAAAAACTGTTGAGAGCAGCGCCCTGCTCAGTGCTTCAGGTAAAGACTAGTCCCGGCAGCAACAATTCTGCGCTCACCGGACAGGGATGTGTCTCAGGAGAAAAGAAACATACCCGGACCGGAGTACCGGCGTGAAAAGGCGGTTTTAAAAAAATCTCCGGCATATGGCGGAATCTAAAGGAGGCAGCATGGGAAGACAGATTGTAATCGCTTTGGTGTGTGTGTTCGTTCTTGTCGGAGGGCTGTATGCCACAGCGTGTGACGGAGCCTATTCCGATGCCGTGATCAAGCAGACGGAAAGTCTGAAGGCCGATGCTGATGCAAAGAAGGACATGCCCGAATCGCTTCCGGGGATCAAGCTGATCAACGGCCAGGAACTGAAAGAGATGGTGGATGCCAAGAAGAACTTCGTATTGATCGACAACAGGGACAAGGAACAGTTCACCAAAGAGCACATCACCGGCGCCGTGCTCATTACGGTCGATGAACTGATCGGGGACCCGAAGCTGTCCGATAAACTGGACAAGAATGTCCCCCTCGTTCTCTATTGCAACGGGATAAAGTGCTGGAGGTCTCCCGGCGCCGCCCTTCTTTACCAGAGCCTCGGTTTCAAGGAGATCTACTGGTATCGGAGTGGTCTGCCCGAGTGGATAAAGCTCGATTTCCCGACGGTAAAAGACGGCAAATAGCCTGACGGAAGTGATCAGATCCACCAGGGGGTTAGAGAAATGGCAACATTCGCTCTAGCCCCTTTTTTATTCAGTCCGGACGTATAGAATGGCCCATGCACACTCTTTCAGCAACCATAACGCTTCCCCTATCCGTCGAGACCGCCTTCCGGGTCATTACCGACCTGAATACCCTGCTCAGGCTTTCTCCTTTTTTTACGCTGATAAAATTCAAGTCCTCGATGGGAGGGCCCTTGCGAAAGGGTCACCGGTACACGGTCACGATCGAATATTACGGAAATGAGGCAGTCAAAACGCACTGTATTGAGGTGGATGCGTTCGAAATGAACAGGAGTATCTCCTATAGGATCGAAGAGGGCGCGCTTAAGAACATCCTCTATGAGATAGTACCTCACGAAGGAGGCATTCAGCTCACGCAGACCTTTTTGCTCCAGTCCGGGGACGAGGCCGTCGTAAAGGGCTCGCAGAGTGAACTTCAGTTCTGGATAAAAAGCACTGGTGAATATTTGAAGCTTACCGAAGGGAAATCTTTCTTCACAAGGCTCCAGCGGCGTTTCATGGACCGGGTGTGGCTAAGGCTGACCCTCTCGGAGAGAAATATCGCCATTATCATGGCCAAAATATCCATTCTCGAGATCGTCCTGCTGCTGGTCGTTGTCCTGATCTGGAATCTGGGGATGGGGAGATAGGTATGCAGAAAAGAGGATCCTCGCTGCCGGGGGCAAGGCTTCGTTGGCAGCACAAATTACCTGCGTTCTCCAACAAGCGGAAAAGGCTGACGAGCCCGACAGGGATGTTGATTCTGGGCGTGCATTGCGACTAAAGGCATCTCATTATTCCCGCCTCTTCCTTCATAAGCGCCAGGTCACATTTCGTTCCCCTCCGTAGCATGGGAAGCAGGTCCCTGCTGACATCACTTTCCGAAAATCTTTCGAGCCTGCCGTCTTCAATCTCAAACGAAAATGGGGCGGCCAAAGAGTACTGGTAAACCAATATCGCCTTGCCAGCTTCTGATTTAGGGTAACCCAACCTGCGACGGAACGCACACCGTCTCGGTCAGTGTTGGCGATATCATCGCAAACAACGGCTCCGTCACGGGTTAATTCGACGTGGTCCTATGTAATGGAAAATCGCCGGCTCTTGGTCTGGGGATCAGCGGCGCTCCCAGGTGGGCCTCCTACGCCGATTACGTGGCCAGGCAGCTCTCGGTGAGCTACACGATAACCAACGCCGGGTGCGGGAGAGTTGCTGTCACTTAACTTCGGGAATGTTGGTGTCACTTGACACCTGTCTCGACGTGATCCGGAACGATGTGCTGAAGTGTCTGAAGCGTCAGCCGAACGTTCCCATATCCGTCGAAGAGATGGCTGGAAAGATCGCCGGCGTCTCCCGTTTGCAGATAGAGCGGGCTCTATTTGCGATCGAGGGGCCGGTAACCGGTGTCGACGGAACAGAAGACGCTTACGTGCATCAGTGCCGCCGCACCAATGCAGCGGTCTACATAACGTAGACTTGTTGCTCCGCCTGGCAGACATGCGCAGGCGGACGGCGTCCGGACCTCGGACGCCGTCCTGAGATGGCCGGGCCCGGAAGGCGGACAACTCTGACGTCTTTCAGGTCTTGGCAGGCAACACCACAACCAGCTCGGTGCCGAAGCCCTCCCTGCTGTTCGCATTCACTTCTCCGCCGGCGCTTTCCACGACATGCTTAACGATCGATAAGCCCAGGCCGGTGCCGCCAAGACGACGGCTGCGAGATTTGTCGACTCGATAAAACCTTTCAAAGATGTGCGGCAGGTGTTCGGTGTCGATGCCGATGCCGTCGTCCGTGACCAGAATTTTGATCCGGCCTTCCTCCCTCAACCCGGTGACTTCGACATGCGATCCCCGGCCACTGTATTTAATGGCATTCTCCAGCAGGTTGGAAAAAACTGTCGAGGCCATTCTTTCCGGAAGGGGAATAGCGAGGTCATCGGGGGCGTTGTTTTTGATCCTCACTTCGAACTTCGCCGCCTGCGGCTGGAGCTTCTCGATGAGCGAATCGATCACCGGGCGGAGTTCGGAACTGCCTTGGAGGTTCGCTGCTCCCGACTCCAGGGAGGACAGGAAGAGGATATCATCCACCAGTTGCGTCAGACGATTTGTTTCCCGATCTATCCGATTGAGAAACCGGTCGCGGTCCTCAGGCTCGATATCCGGCTGCTCCAAGGTCTCTACC
>JBBAAB010000238.1:0-3238 GCA_041658445.1 Thermoleophilia bacterium | reverse complement strand
CCCACCTTCTCCCCGGAACTTATCACATCCAGACCCAGCCCGGAAGGCGGCATGTGTATTACATAAACTGCTTTGCAGGGGTTATTGTGAGGGCGGCGTCGGGAAGTTCCCCATATCTCGGCAGTTATAATATCCCCACATCAGCGGCGGCGTAAGGTTCCCCACCCCTGCCGCCGCGCAATTTTCCATAAATCTCTCCATTTTTGCTTTGCCTTCTCATGTTACGTTGGGTAATCTTCTCTTGGTGCATCGGCGCACCAGAAGGACGGCCCATTGTGAAACTTAAAAAGCGGTGTCTGTTTTGCCGGCGCTGGTTTGAGTCCGATTACCGGAATCCACGCCAGTATCTTTGCTTTCGCAAGCGGTGCCGCAAGAAGCGTAAGCGGCGCGCCTGGCGCCGGTGGGCGCTACGCAACAAGCCGGTGAAGAACCTGAAGCTGCGGCAGTGGGCGAAGGTGTACCCGAATTACTGGCGACACTATCGTAATGTCCGTCCGGAATACCGCCGCAAAGATAATAAGCACCGGGGCAAAAGACGGCGGCGTGCCAGAAGTGTCCGCAAAGCAAACCCTGATGCCTCGTCGTGAAAATCGGAGTTTCAAAACGCATTCTCGACGATGTGTCCGCAAAGCACATCTACATGGCGCACCGGGTTCCCGGCTGGCATAATATATGCATGCAACCAGAACTGTGGGCAGAGATTAAGCGCCTTGGGCAGTCCGAAAAGCTCAAAATATCCGAGATAGCGCGGCGCGTACGAGTTGACAGGAAAACCGTGCGCCGCGTGCTTGCGTCAGAGGGTCTGCCTGTTGTTACACGCACACCCCGGCAGCCGTCCAAGCTGGATCCGTTCAAGAAATATATCGAGGAACGACTTAAAGCTTACCCGCATTTATGCGGGTCCGTCATTTATGATGAGTTGCGACGGCAGGGATATGCCGGCAAGATACGAATCCTCCGGGAATACCTGGCCGGGGTGCGTCCGAATCAGAAAGAAGTATACCTGCGTATCGAGACGGCTCCGGGTGAGCAGATGCAGGTTGATTGGGCAAACTGTGGCAGTATTGTTGTCGGGCAGGCGACACGGAAGCTGTCGGCGTTCGTGGCGGTGCTTTCCTATTCCCGGCTTATGTATCTGGAGTTCACGCTGTCACAGTGCCAGGAGGACTTCATCCGGTGCCATATAAACGCGTTCCGATATTTTTCCGGGGTATGCCGCAAGATACTTTACGATAACCTTAAACTGGTGGTGCTGTCCCGTGTAGGGAGCGAGGTGCGGTTCAATCCCCGGTTCCTTGAGTTTTCCGGCATCTTCGGATTTGAGCCCATCCTGTGCAATGTGGCGCGCGGCAATGAGAAAGGGAAGGTTGAAAACGGCATCCACTACATCCGGGACAGTTTTCTGCATGGCCGGGAGATAAAATCATGGGCCGAGCTACAGCGCCAGGCAGTGCAATGGTTAAACGAAGTTTCGAATGTGCGGTTACACCGGACGACGCAGGAACAACCTGTTAAGCGCTGGGAGCGTGAGCGCGGGCTGCTGCAGGCGCTGCCGTGCCGCGAATATGACGCGTCCATACTTCGGACAGGGCGAAGCACGCATCAGGCGCTGGTGTCGTTTGACGGCAATACCTATACAGTTCCGCCGACGTATGCGTATAAGACGGTGGCGATCCGCGCCGATGAGCGGGAGGTATGGATTCTATCGGACAGTCTTGAGATAGCGCGGCACCGGCGTAGCTATGACCGCTGCGCGGTAATAGAGGACCCGAAGCATGTGGCCGGGATAGTGGCGCTTAAGCGGCGGGCGTTTACGGCCCGTCAGGAGAAGCATTTTCTGGGTTTTGGTCCTGAGGCGAAGGAATACTACGAGGGCCTGCTGTCCAACCAGGTGCACCCGGTCAGGCATATTATGAAGATTATGGACCTTGCGGCCACATACGGCGAGCCGGAGGTATTGGCGGCGGTGCGCGAGGCACTGAAATATAAGGCATTTGGCGCCGCCTATGTGCAGAGCATTCTGTTTCAACGGCGCACGGCAAAAAACCTGGGCGAGATATTGCCGCTGACGATACCGCAGAAGCCGGAATGGAACGAGTTGCGCACGAAGGAGCCGGACCTGTCTATTTACGACAAGCTGTTTGAGCTCGACACAAACGGGGAGGGCACTGACGATGAACAGCCAAAGTAATGAACCTGTAGTGCTGAAAGAGGCGCCGAACACCTTGGACGGGATGTTTTCCTATTTAAATCTTCAGGCAAGTCTTGCTGGATACCGTGACGTCTTGGCGCAAGCCGCCAAGGATGATGTTTCACACGAGGAGTTTCTAAAAAGATTGCTATCGCAGGAGGCATCGGCCAAGTTTTCGCGCCAGATTGAATGCAGGCTGTCACAGGCGAAGTTCCCGTCGATCAAGACCCTTGAGCAGTTCGATTGGAACCATCCAACCGCGATTCCAAAAGCGAAGATCCTTGCCGCCGCAGAATTGAATTTTCTGAGCAACCGGGAGGGCTTCGTTTTTATATCCGAGCATGGCCTTGGAAAGACGCATCTGGCAATCGCCATAGGATACAGAGCGGTGCTGGCCGGGGTACGGACCTGTTTTACCAGGGCGATCGAGATGGTAAACCATTTGGCGGCGGCACAGGCCGACCATAGCACAGATAAGGCAATGCGGGTTTACACCAGACCAACATTGTTAATCATAGACGAGGTGGGGAGGCTGTCCATAGACCAAAAACAAGGCGAGCACATCTTCAACGTCATAGACGCCCGGTATGAACGGAGCTCAACTATTCTTACAACGAATAGAGTTTTCCGCGACTGGAGCAAGGTCTTTGAGGATTCGGTGTGCGCCAAGGGTATTATAGACAGGCTCGTCCATCATTCGGATGTGATTAAGATCGAAGGAGACAGTTATCGGGTAAAAGACAGGAAGACCAAAGGTCAATCACAGCTGTAATATATTTTCGGTTTCGCTGGATATTCCTGGACAGTTATGTCTTTGCAGGGTGGTTGGAGCACGGGTTGGCTTACAAGGTGGGGAATCCGGACCGCCGTAAACTGGGGAATCTTAGACCGCCGCCTTCACCTAGAATATTTTTGGCCATGTTTTTCCGGTATTTTAGGTCTCTTGCGGCTACGTATGACCGAGCAGACAAGTATCTGTTTGGGGCTGTTTGAACGGAAGGCGGAGCGGTCAAAATCTCCGTATTTGGCTTGTATCGTGAAACCGTT
>JBBAAB010000237.1:0-3243 GCA_041658445.1 Thermoleophilia bacterium | reverse complement strand
ATCCGCCTTGTACTTGATCTCGTTATTGACGATGTTCAGCGTACTGTCGATGCCGTTGTGCAGATCGGAGAAATGCCACTCGTCGCTGCTATCCACATGCGAGAAATCCTTCAGGTTCTGCACGATCTTCTTGACCCGCGTGATGCCGTCCTTGGATTCTTCCATGAGCGCACCCAGATCTTCTTTCAGGAACGCGATGTCCAGCTTGTCTCTGGCGGCCTTGAGGCGCGCCCGCACTTCGCCATCGCTGATCGCTCCCTCGGCCTGTTCATACAGATCGAGCAGGCCGAAGGTGTCCTGCACGTATTTCTCCAGCGTGCCCAGATTGGAATAGACATAACCGATGGGATTGTTGATCTCGTGCGCCACGCCCGCCGCCAGTTGGCCCACCGAGGCCATCTTCTCGGACTGCATCAGTTGGTTCTGTGCTTCTTCCAACTGGGTGTTCAATTGCTGCAGCTCCACCAGTCGCCGCTTTTGTTCGATATGCAATTGGATATTGCTCAATGCCAGGCTAACCATGTCCAGCAACACCGAGCCCTGTTCCACGTCGGCTTCCTGAAAGGGGGAGTTCCCCTGGCGACCACTGACGCTGACGGCGCCGTCGATGGAGCGATTGACGGAGATGCCGCCCACCGTGTTCTCTTCGATGCGCAGCGGCCAACAGATCGCCGAATTGGACGATGCGTTGCCGCGCTTCTCCCGCTGACGCTGAAAACGCGGATCACTGGAGGCATCGCCATTCAGCAATAATGCCGTGCCTTCCTGTGCCACCCAGCCCAGCACGCCTTCGCCCATATTGACACGCTTGCCGATGACACCGGCCGGCAGGTCGATACCGGCGACGATGGTCAGGCAGTTCGCGTGATGATCCAGTAGCGCGAGCGAACCGCTCTCGGCCTCGAAGCCGTCCACGATATGTTGCAGGATGCGCTGATAAACGGATGCGGAATCTTCCGCTGCCACGGCTTGCTGACCCAGACGGTTCAGGTCATAGATCCAAGTCAGTTGTTTCAGTCGATCCAGGGGCATACATTCCTCCTCGGTTCACGCCTGCATCGTGCATCCTGCGGGACGGGTGCCATATCCATTAATGTTCTAGGTGAGACTGGCAGCTGCTTCCAGTTGGTCGGGGCTGGGCAGGCACGCTTCGATGCGTGCCCAGGTCATTTGCATACGGCCGCACCACGTCTGCGACAGTCTTGTCATCAGCTCATCTCCGTTTAGTCCGCTTTCCAATAATGCCGCCGTGTGCACCACGCATACCAACGGGTCGTAATTCGTCTGGCATTCCGGCTGCTGCCAATAACGCGCGACCCGCTCGATCTCCGGCGGGAAATTCCATAAGCGGATCAGTTCAGCGCCGACATCGGCATGATTGAATCCCAGCTCTGCGCGTTCGAGTTCGGCCAGCCCCGACCCTGACGTCTTTTGCTGTTGCAACAATTCGGCAAATTGCTGCGGGATACACAGGTCCAGCACCAATTGTCCGATGTCGTAGAACATGCCCGCGGTGAACGCCAGTTGTTGTCCCTGGCGCAATTCTTTTGCCAGCGCTTTGGATAGGGCGGCTACGCGGAAGCAGCGCTGCCAATAGGCTTGGCGGTCGAACAGGCTGCCGGGGGAGGAGGGAAAGGCCTGCACCATACCTGCCGACAGGACTAAAGAACGCACGGTGTCGAACCCCAGCACCATGACCGCATCCTGCACCGAACCGACCTTGCGCGGCAGTCCATAGAACGTGGAGTTGGCCACGCGCAATACTTTTGCACTCAGTCCCTGGTCATGTGCGATCTTGTGGGCCAGCGTCGTGGTGTCCAGATCTGCATCGTTAAAACTGGCGATCACTTCCTGCACGATCAGCGGCAGAGAGGGGAGTTGGCGCAGTCTGGCAATAACGTCATTTTGGCTGAGGGTCATGCTTTGTCTCCCTGCGCTACGGCTAACCAATTCTCAAAGAGCTCGGTCTGCATGCCTGCTTCAATGATCAGCAGCACGCCGTTGGAGCGGGAGAATTCGCCCATGGAGCGGCATCTGCACGCGATCTCGTGTCCGTCCACGAAGAACGGCTTTGCCCCCTCGTTTTCGGGATGGACGCCCGACAATGCCCAACTCAGCAAGTCTGCGGGGAGGACGTCACGGACGGCTTCGCCGATCAACGCTTTGCTACCCCCGGCCGAGAACACGTGGTGGGCGGTTCGATTGGCGATAGCAATCCAGCCGTCTTCCCCGATGCCGATGACAGCCACCGGCAGATGTTCAAGGATCTCTTGCGAGACCTGTAGCACTTTCATATTGCGCACAATCTCATTGGTCTTTAATTCGACGCGCCGCTCAAGCTCCTGATTGACGGAGCGTAGTTCACCGATCGCTTCCTGTAGCTCTTGGGTCAGCCGCGCATTCTCGATCTTCATCTCGTGCCGTTGGAAGGCTTCTTGCACGTTGGCCAACAAAAGATCGTCTTCCCACGGCTTGGTGAGGAATTTATAAACGGCGCCGCGATTGATGGCATCCGTCACCGAGTTCAATTCGGTATAACCGCTGAGTACGATACGCACGGTATCAGGATGGAGTTCGCGCACCTTGGTCAGGAACTCGGTCCCGGTCATTCCCGGCATGCGTTGGTCGGCAATGATCACACCGACCTGGTTTTGCGCGAGCAAGTCCAAGCCTTCCTGTCCGCTGTTGGCACGCAGGATTTTGTAACCATCGCGCCGCAGCAGCCTGGTCAGGGCAGCGGTGATGTTCTCTTCATCGTCAACGAGCAGTATGGTGCGTTCCATGGTGTTTCCCCGATCAGGCTGTATGTTGCAACGAGGTTGCCGCATTGTTATCCCTGACGAATCTCAAGAATTCGTTCTCCGCTAGCGGGTGGGCATATAAATAACCCTGCATCTCGTCGCAGCCGAGTGTTTGCAAGAAATCCAGCTGTTCGCGCGTCTCGATACCTTCGGCGATGATGCTCAGATTAAAGTGGTGTCCGAGAGCAATGATCGAACGCACGATGGCTTCGTCATTCAGGTCCGCGTGGATGTCGCGAATGAACGATTGGTCTATTTTGAGTTTGTGCACGGGCATTTTTTTGAGATAACTCAAACTGGAATAGCCGGTGCCGAAATCGTCGATGGATAAGCGCACACCCAGATTGCGCATGCTCGTCATGAAATCCAATGCGATGGAAGCTTCGCTCAACAGGACACTTTCGGTGAATTCCAACTCCAGCTCATTGGGCAGCAGCCCGTA
>JBBAAB010000236.1:0-3248 GCA_041658445.1 Thermoleophilia bacterium | reverse complement strand
CGGCAGATGAGTCTGGAGAAGGAGCTTGGCGGGCAGAGGATTCAAATAGAAGCAAATATTGAGGTACGGAAAACACGGCTTGATCAGGTCGATGGCCAGGTAAGACAGATCATCGACCAGGAAATCGCCAGGCAACGGGCCGAACAGGCCAGAAACGCAGCCGAAGCTGCTGCCTTGCTACAACAGCTGGGCATCTCTGACGAGGTCCAAGCTCAGGTTGTACAGACATCCTTCCAGTATCTTGGAGTTCCTTATGTGTGGGGAGGCGAGAGCCCCTCCGGCTTTGACTGCTCCGGCCTGACCAAGTATGTATATGCTCAGCACGGAGTCAGGCTCCCCCATAATGCCGCCATGCAGTTCAACCTGGGCGTTCCCGTACCAAAAGAGCTGCTCCAGCCAGGAGATTTAATCTTCTGGGGTCCGGGTGCACCTCACCATGTTGCCATGTATATCGGAAAGGGCAAATACGTAGAGGCACCCAATTTCGGAGAGGTGGTCAAGATCTCGACTCTCTCTTTCGATGATGATTATGCAGGCGCCAGGCGTTACCCGTTGATGCCCAGAGGCCCGGTTTCACGCTAGCCTTACAGTCCATTCCGGCTCCGTAGCATTGATTCCCCATAGGACTTATCCCGTTCCATTTCTGTTTATCCGCCAGCTGGGGTAACATTATGAAAAGCTATCTCCTGGAGGACGGGTTGCTTCTGATTGAGATAATAGCTGTTTCAATTTCTATCCTGGCGCTATTGGTCACGGCAATTTTGGCTACACGCGCGGCTCTTGTGTTCAACAAGACCTTTTCATCTTTCAGAAGTAATGCCGAGCCGAAGATTATCACCCTGATGAATGAAGCCGAGATAGCACAATCGCGTGCTTTTGGCGTTCTGGACAAGCTTGATATCCTGCTTTCCAGGGTCGAGACCGCCAGGCTCACTTTGAATAAAACGCTGGTCCTGATAAGGGCGATCAGGGATACAATGGCTAAAGTCAGCCCGCTGATGGAATATGTCGGCCTCTAGCAAGGTCCGTCATTGAAACTGCGGCTGCAGTATTGAACCGGTTTACTTATCAGGGAACAGGCAAGCGATCGCCCGGCCTTTCCTGAGTCGCAACAACCGTGGGCGTAACTGCCGGCAACGATCGATGGCAATCTGGCATCGCGGATAAAAAGGACATCCCGAGTCGATACTGGTAGCGTCAGTCGATGCTGAAGGTTTCAGACCTGCATCCCGATTCCTTCCCGTTAACCAAAGAGCCGGGTCTGAGCCGATCAACAGCTTTGAATAAGGGTGAAGTGGATGATCGAGGACTTCACGAGTCGGTCCCTGTTCAACAACCATCCCCGAATACATGACCATAATATAATCCGTGATTTTCCGGACCAGCATGAGATCGTGCGCGATAATCACATATGCAAGCCCCCGCACGGTATGAAGCTTAACGAGAAGATCGGCTATTTGAGCCTTGATACGGACATCGAGCGCCGACGCTGGTTCATCACATATGAGAAGTTGCGGATCGGTTGTCAGAGCCCTGGCTATCACAACTCTCTGAAGCTCTCCACCGCTTAATTCGTGAGGATAGCGATCAACCAGGTTTTCATTCAGACCAACCTCGCGAAACAGGTTGCTGGTAAATTCCCGCGTTTCGTTGCCCCTGGTTATACCATGTATATTCAATGGCTCAGCGACAGAGGCGCCCACGGTCAATAATGGGTCCAGGGAGCCGCTGGTGTCCTGCCAGATCAGCTGCAATTTTCGTGACAGTTTCTTTCGGTCTATCTTTACGAGTAGCTCGTTGTCAATTGAAAGAGAGCCGGCGGTAGGCGCGATCAAACCTGTGATCATAAGGGCAAGGGTGCTTTTTCCAGCACCGCTTTCTCCAACGATACCGACAGTCTGACCTTGCTCCACGGTCATGCTCACTTCGCGCAGGGCGTGTATTTTCTCGTCTCCCGAGTTACGCGTTGAGCGGGAAAGCCCTCTTGTGCGGCGATGGAATACCTTGCTTACGCCCTGAAGTTCAAGCAGAGGCAATTCCCTCTCCCTCCCTGCCACCGCTAGTCCAGACAGATACCAGCCCGGCAGTATATGGATCGGCGGGGTTGTCGATCACGGCATCGACACTGCCCTGCTCAACAATGGCTCCTTCATGCATTACTATGATTCGATCGGCGATTTTTGATACGAGCGCTAAATCGTGAGTGATGAATATTACACCGAGTCCCGACGCCTTTTGACGCTCCCGGAGGAGTTCGATTATCTGCGCCTGAAGGGTGAGATCCAGTGAACTCGTCGGTTCGTCCGCGATAAGAAGTCTTGGATTGCAGGCGAGAGCGGCTGCTATCATGACCCTTTGACAGAGACCACCGCTCAGCTGATATGCATGGGGAGCAACCGCTATGACCTCATCACTGATGTTGACGTCCGCCAGCAGGCGGCGGGCCTGACCGCGCGCTTCTTTTAGTTTAAGACCCTGATGAAGACGTAGTGGTTCCGCCACCTGGTCCACAACTCTCATTGAAGGGTCAAGCGAACCTCTGGGGTCCTGGAATATCATCCCTATGCCGCTGCCCCTGATTCCGCACATGGCTTCTTCTGAAAGTTCGAGCAGGTTTACTCCATCAAATATTACCTGTCCATCAAAAGCTGCAGTTCGTCCAAGGAGACCCGCGATGGCGAGAGCCAGGGTGGTTTTTCCAGCACCTGATTCTCCGATAATCGCGATCGTTTTTCCCCCTTCCAGGGTGAAACTGACGTCTTTGACTATTTGGGCTTGAGCGCTTGCTCCATATGCAACACAGAGGTTATTTATTGTCAGTAATGGCCCGCTCATAGATACTCCCGCGAATTATTGCCATCAAGGGCGCGGGAAACCGCAGTTCCCAGGAGGATAAAAGCCAAGGCGGTCATGGTAACCGCGATGCCGGGTACGAGGATCAGCCAGGGTGCCTGCTCGAACTGTCCCATCGACTCTGCCAGCATCATGCCCCAGCTGGGATTCGGTCTTTGCACGCCAAGGTTTATGAAGCTCAGCCCTGCCTCCGCCAGTATGGCTCCCGCCACCGCCATCGCCGTATAGGACACAAGGGGACCGGCTGAGTTAGGCAGCACGTGTCTTATAAATATTCTCATGTCGGATGCACCCAGAACGCGGGCTGCCTGGACAAAAGTCCTTTCTTTCACTGAGAGGACAGTTGATCTGAAAAGCCTGGCAAACACTGGCCACGTAAAGAGTGCAATCGCAAA
>JBBAAB010000235.1:0-3278 GCA_041658445.1 Thermoleophilia bacterium | reverse complement strand
CTCCATGGTCGTCGTGGCCCCGATCGTCGCGCGCGCTCTCTCTGACGACAGCGGCACCTCGGAAACGATATCGCTGTGGCTGGACCGCATGCGCTGGCCGGTGATAATCATGCTGGCCGTGGCCGGCGTCGGCACTACTTACCGTTATGGTCCCTGCGGCGCTCCGCGCTGGCGATTCCTGATACCGGGCACGCTGATAGCAACTGGAGCCTGGCTGGCCTCGACGCTGGTTTTCGGTTTTTACGTGGAACATTTCGGCACTTATGAGAGCGTATATGGAACACTGGGCGCCGTAGTGGTGCTGCTGACCTGGATGTGGCTGAGCGCCTTGATGCTTCTGATCGGCGCCGAGGTGAACCTCATGCTGTTCGGGGATAAGGCGACAGGGGCGCGGAAACCTGAACATCTTAAGACCGGCGTTCCGGATATATAGTACGAGCCAGGGAAGGCAGCGTTCGCGGTATTGCCGCCCGGCCATCCGATTTCGGCATCAGGAATATCGAATCGGTGTTGCACAGGGTGTTTAAAGATCGGCTCCTTGCTGGTAAAATATATATGCAAGCCGAGCGGCCGCGCCGCCGTTTTTCAGGCTCCCGTTTAGGGCGGAGGCTAAAGATGGTAGAGAAATCAGGCGGCGAGGAAAGTCCGGACACCACAGAGCAGGGTGCTGGCTAATGACCAGTCGGGGAAACCCGCAGGCAAGTGCCACAGAAAGCAAACCGCCTGCTCGGCGGCGTGGGGTTGATCTCCGCGGCGCTGGCGGGTAAGGGTGAAAAGGTGCGGTAAGAGCGCACCGGAGGCGCGGTAACGCGTCTGCCAGGTAAACCCCACCCGGTGCAAGGCCAAATAGGAGGGTGTATCCAGGTTGCTCGCCTGGCCCTCGGGTAGGCCGCACGAGGAGCGCGGTGACGCGCTTCCCAGATAGATGGCCGCATAGAACAGAATCCGGCTTACGGGCTTGCTGACCCGGAGGCTCTCTCTTCGAGGGGGCCTCCGGTATTTTTTGGCCCCGCTTTACCATGTCGCCTGTTCACTATAAAATCATTTCCGGTAAATTCTGCTTAATCCGTCTACAGGGAGGCGACTTGTCCCGCAAGAAAAAAGTTGATCGTGGCAGGGAAATCACGCCGGGAAGCCGTGCGGATTTAAGATCGAAAAAGCGCCGCGGGCGTTCACGCGTTTCCGGTTTTTTCAAAAGCAGGGCTTTCCTCATAGTGCTGGCTCTGGTAGTCATCGCCGCGGCGGCCGCCGCCGGAATATTGATCATGCGGCAGAAGGGCGCTTCCGCATCGCAGGCTGATTCCGGCGAGATCGAGGTAACCGGGGTAACCACGCAGAGCGGCCCGGATGTAAATGAGGTCCAGGTCGAGACGCCGCTGGCTTCAGCAACGGACCAGATCGTGGCCTCGATGTCGCTGGAAGAAAAAATCGGTCAGATGTTTATGTTCGGATTCGAGGGTCCTGAGCCGGACGCCGTGATAACCAGCGCCATCAAGGAGAAACACGTCGGCGCGGTCATGCTCTTTACCCGCAACATCAGCAGTAACGAGCAGGTGGCGCAGCTCGATGCCTCCCTCCAGACGCTTGCTGTTCAGGCCAACCAGCCCGCCAGGCTCATGATCGCCGTCGACCAGGAGGGCGGCAAGACCCGCAGATTCGAAAACATAGGACCGTTTTATTCCCAGCCCATGATCGGCGAGATGAACGACGCCGCCGCGGACGCGGCTCAGCAGCAGGCGAGTTCGGCCGCGCGCGACTTAAAGAAAATCGGCATCAACACCAATCTGGCGCCGGTGGCGGATGTCAGTTCCGGTTGGGGTTCGATCATGGACGGTCGCAGCTTCAGCCAGGATACGGCGTTTGCGGCCGAGCTGACGGGCAGGGCGATCAAGGGTTATAACAACGCCACGACCATATCCTGCGCGAAACACTTTCCGGGACATGGTTCCGCCGACGAGGACTCAGAGGCGGCACTGCCGACTGTAAGCAGCGATCTGGCCACGATCCAGACCACTGACCTTCCCCCGTTCCAGGCAGCCATCGCCGAGGGCGTGCCGATGATAATGGTCGCGCATCTGGTGGTACCGGCGCTGGACGCGACGGAGACGCCTTCCTCGCTTTCGAGGCCGATCGTCACCGACCTGTTGCGCACCCAGATGGTGTTTCCCGGCGTGATCATCACCGACGACTTGGAGATGGGGGCCATCACGGAGACCGGGACCATGGGGACAGCCGCCGTGGCCGCGGTCCAGGCCGGTAACGATATGCTCATTGTGGCGCATACACCCGCGAAACAGATCGAGGCCTACGACGCGATACTGGCAGCGGTAAAGTCAGGCAAGATTAATGAGGCCGAAATAAACAAGTCGGTGGCGCGCATTCTGGACATGAAGAAGAAGTACCGGCTGGAGAAACCGGCCAGTTAGAAAATCAGGACGGCGCCTGCGGCTGTTTTCAGCGCAGGTGATTCCCGGATCCTGCTTATTCAGCTACCACGAATTACCGTTTTCATCAACGTGAACCACTTTGGAGCCGCTCCTGCGGATGATGTATACGGTCTTTGCGGAATCGCTGGCCTCGATACTCATTTCGTAGTCGCTGCTCGAACCGCTAACAACCTGGAGTTTGGCATTCAGCCGCTGGTCGACGGTTCTTAAGTCCGCGGCGGTCGAAGCGTATCTGCCGTTTTCCGCAAAGTAGCCTTCCTGTGACATCTGGGCGTTTCGCAGTTGAGTCTGGGCGGCGATGCGGGCGGCCCGGTCCTCGGCGCTGACTGCCTTAGAGCTTTCGGAGGCGGTACCGGTGGAACCGGCGCCGCCGGTATCATCACCGCAGGACGATTGCATTATTGCGGGGGTCATCAGTATGGCGACCATCAGCAAAGTCGATAAGATTTCTTTCCTCATGATCCGCTCCGGGTTTCCGGTTTCCGTTCAGTCCTGTTTTTTTATTCGGCGCGGAGCATCGGAAGCCTTGCGGGTAAAAGAAAGGTTCTGGCTTGCGGTTTGAGTTGACGCGCTGCCGGGCGCGAGAGTGGTTTCGGATCAGGGCGCTGCGGGGGAAATCATTTCGGCGCCGGATGTTAGGGTGGTTGTGCCGGCGGCCGCGGCGTCAGTACCGGTGGTCGTTGCGCCTGTGCCTGATGTAGCGACGCTTGTGGTTGTGTCCGCACCTGCTGTAACAGCGGAACTGGTCGTGATGCCCATGGTTATGCTCACGTCAGTCATACCACCGGGTGTTACGGTGACGATAGTGGCCGATTCCCAGGTGCCGGATGA
>JBBAAB010000234.1:0-3283 GCA_041658445.1 Thermoleophilia bacterium | reverse complement strand
GGGCCAGGAATTACATTCTCAAGATAAAAAACAATCGCCTGATATCGGCGCTGCTTATTTTCCTCCTAATCATTTCCGTTTGGATGCTGGTTAGATTTCCGCCGCTACTTGCGAAAATCAGCCTGCTTGCCTACGTGCCCTCCGCCCGCGCCCTGTTAGCGCTTGGATTAGCCAGCATCATGGTGACGATTATTTATCTGGCAGGGCAGGATCGCGAACCCATGGACGGGTCCTTCGCCAGGGGCACTTCGCTATTCATCTTCGTTCTTATGATTTTCTACGGCTTTCTGTTCGACCAGGTCACCGGAGACTGGCTGAAATACCGCTATGTTCTGTTAATGGCGATTTTCTACGCTGTCGTTTCATATCTTCTGTTGACGAAGAGGAGACTTGCATTCTCGGTTCTTATCCTGCTGGCTCTTTCACCATATTATCTGGTCAATCCGATTGCGTACGGTCTGGACCCCATTTACAACAACAAGATAGTCATTGCCGCTTCCGAAATTCAAAGACGGGAACCAAACTCAAAATGGGTCGAATACGGGGGTAATACACTGGCGAACCTTCTAAAAACCTCCGGATTGAATGTGGTCAACGGCAATAAATATACGCCGGACCTGGAATTTTACCGAACTCTGGATCCCGGCAGGGAAAACCAATACATTTATAACAGGTATAGCGATATAGTGTTCTCTGAACCCCGGGCGGGAAGTGGCAAGGAGGTAGAATTTGTGCTAACCCAGGGTGATTCATTTACGGTGCTGATCGATCCGTGCTCAAAAAAGCTGGAAGAGCTCGGAGTTACCAACTTTGTTTTTGAATATAAGCCTGCAGCGGAAAATGTATCCTGTCTTGAGCCAGTCGCTGGTCTTGAAGAAAGCAATGTTTGGTTTTACGACAGGAAGAAGTGAAGGCGCCGGCATGAATGAAAGACACACACTGAAAAGAAAAATCGCCAAGGTCCTGTTCGCGCTCAAATCGATGAAGACGCTCCTGAACCGTAATGCCGACCGCAGGGCGCTAGTGCTGGATATCCTGAGAAAGCCTTTCTACGACCAGGACACCAAGCGTGAATTGGAGCTTGTGCGGCACATCTTCACCAATCAGGAAAAACAGAAGGTGATCCAGGACATCTTCGATAGCCCCTATTATAGTCAGGACACTTCAGGAGATCCCTATCACGAAAACTTCAGCTGGTTCATTGACGAGGTCAATAAGCTTGAGAAGCCGCATATCCTGGAGCTGGGCGCCAGGAAGGTCAATCAGAAGGACTGGTTTACGGGTTACGGTGAATACGTGGTCTTCGACATCCATGAGGACGAGGATGTGGACGTCGCCGGGGACATCCACCAGCTTTCCACATATTTCGAGGCGGGACGGTTCGACGCCGTCTTTATGGTCTCGGTGATGGAGCACCTGGCGATGCCGTGGAAGGCCATGCTCGAAATCAACAAGGTGATGAAACCGGGGGCGTTACTGTATACCTCCACTCATCCGGTCTGGCCCGCCCACGCTCTTCCATGGGATTTCTGGCGGTATACGAAGGAAACATTTCCGGTGCTGCTCAACCGGTTCACGGGTTTCGAGGTGCTCAGATGCGACGAGGGGCTGCCCTGCATGGTGCTGCCTTTCGGCAAGGATGTGGCTCTGAAGCATCTGCACAGAGAGCCTGCAAACCTTGGAGTGAGCATGGTTGCCCGGAAGACCGGCGAGGTTGATGACCGTTTGACCTGGGGACTGGAAGTTGATGAGATGATCGATTCGGTATATCCCAAGGTTTAGTGTCTTCCTGTGGTACTTGTTTATAACTTATTACGCGTACCCTCCATGTCCTCGGCAGGTTTTGCCGCCACCACGTACTGGTAGACATCTGCATCCGGGCGCGAGAGCAGATACCGGGTCAGCGGCAGACTCATGTGATCCAGTCTTTCAAAGAACTCGCTCTGCTCCAGGGGCAGATGGACCGGCTCGACCTGCACGGCTTCATAGCCGGATGATTTCAGCAGCTCAAGCAGCTTGCGACGGGAGAAAAAGTGCCTGTGTGTCCGGTCGAGGATGCCCTCCCCCCGATATTCGAACTCGCCTTCCAGCAGACCCAGAACCAGGCCGATGTAGGCAACGTTGGGGATCGACATGATCACCATGCCGCCGGGCCTGAGCATTTCTTCGGCCTGCCTCAGGATGTCCCGCGGGTCTGCCAGGTGTTCGAGCACATCGGCGCAGATGAGCAGGTCGTATGATGCCCGTGGAAAATGATCGGCCAGCCGGGCCTCGTTTAGATCGGCCACGACCAGGCTCCGGCACTGCGGCCTGGCCTCCTCTGCCATGATGGGATCGATCTCGACGCCGTCCACCTTGCAGCCCAGCCGCTCCGTCAGGAACCGGCTGAAATAGCCGGTGGCCACACCCAGCTCTAGCACCTCGCTGCCCTCGCCGACCTGCCTGGCGATCAGGGCCAGCGAGTCACCGCTGTTAGTGATGTCGATCTCTTCTGAACGTTCGTAGATGTGCGGGCTCATCAGTCTGTCTTCTCTCCACCTGACCGGCCGGTGGAAGGCGCCTGGCCCTCCGGCCGGGTGGGGGTGGTTGTTTTTCCGGCGCTCCGCCCCAGCCAGCTGCGGACCCGGCCCGCCAGATGGCGCCGGTATGCGGGGTGTTTCATGACCCGGCCGATCACCGACCTGGCAACCCGCACCGCCCTGCCGGGCAGGCTGAAGATGCGGTAAACCATGAAAAACCGCGACGAGTAAAGCGCGTCCAGCTCGGCCAGGCGCCGCTCACCTTCCTTGAGCCTGATGGTCCTGTCCGACATCCTGTATCGCAGGACGGACGAAGTTTCACCGGGCTCTTCCAGACAGCCGGCGACTTTTAGTATCTCCAGCAGCTCCGGCCCCGTCAGGACTCCGGCCGGCAGATAGCCGGACAGCTCGAACTGCTCACGGCCTCCCGCCAGATATCTCTCCGGCAGCGGCACTTTCCCCAGGAGTGGCTTGTTGCCGCCCCCCCGGCCGCCGTCCGCCGGTTCCGCCGGAAAGCCGCTTAAGTATTTTTCCAGATATTCCTGCCGGCTGATGGTCATCCGGAAACGCCTCCCGCCAGGGACATGAAAAGGTCGTTCCAGGCCGCGGGGCTGCTGTCGCAGTCGAGCAGGCGGGCCTCTGGATAGCCGGACAGCAGCTCCGGGAAGATCCCCAGGCCGGGGGCCGCGATCGGCAGGCCGGTCAGCATGGCGGCGGACAGCGAACATGAATGGACCCGTGGCCCGGGGGCAGGGAAGAAGATG
>JBBAAB010000233.1:0-3296 GCA_041658445.1 Thermoleophilia bacterium | reverse complement strand
GGAGCTGGTGGAGGAAACCGGCCTGGATTGCGGTGACGATGGTTTGATTTCGCTCGGGTTCATGACGCCCGAAGCCGGAATTCTGTCAGCCCGTGTCCATTTGTTCGCCGCGCGTAGCTGTGTTTCGACAAGGCCGTTCCGCCCCGAGGAGTTCGGACATCATGAGTTTCATATGCTGGATGCGCAGCGACTGGAAGTTATGATTGCCGCGTCAGAAATCGAGGACCCGTGCACGCTGGTCGCCTGTTGTCGCTACCTGCACCGTACGGGGCGATGTTGATCTGGTCTTGTTGGAAAAGAAAATGAAAACCACGCTGCTTATCATGGCCCTAAACGAAATCGAGGGCATGAAAGTCATAATGCCCCAAATTCAGAGAAACTGGTGCGATCAGATAATCGTGGTGGACGGCGGTTCGACCGACGGCACTATCGAGTGGGCGAAAGCGCAGGGATATTTCGTGTATGTGCAGAAGAAACCCGGCTTCCGGCACGCCTACAACGAGGTGTTACCGCATATCGAGGGCGACGTCGTCATCACCTTCAGTCCGGACGGCAACTCGCTGGCGGCCTTGATTCCTGCTTTGATCGCCAAAATGAAGGAAGGGCATGACATGGTCATTGTCTCGCGCTATCTGGGCAGCGCGCGAAGCCAGGATGACGATGTGATTACCGCCTTCGGAAACTGGCTGTTCACCCGGACTATCAATCTTTTGCATGGCGGCCGCTATACCGACGCCATGGTGATTTTTCGTGCCTACCGTAAGCAACTCATTCATGATTTGGACTTAACCCGTGATGACGGGTATCGGCTGGCAGAAAAGCTGTTTCGCACGCGCATCAGCTGGGAGCCTTTGCTGTCGGTGCGCGCCGCCAAGCGCAAGCTGCGGATTGCTGAGATTCCAGGAGACGAGCCACCGCGGATTGGCGGCGAGCGGAAGCTCAAGGTATTGCAATGGGGCGCGGCATACTACTTCCAGTTCATCCGTGAGATTTTCTGCTGGCGGTAACGCCGGGCGGCAAAGTTGATGCACTCATACTGCGCTACGTTAAAATCCATAATCGATAATCAAGACATATCGGCATGACTAGCAAACAAAATATTGATGTCCTGTTGATCAATCCAGGTAGTCGTAGCGCCGTCTATCAGGAGCTGGGTGACAGCATATCAGCTATCGAGCCGCCATCCCTCGCTGGGCTGTTTGCGACGTACCTCCGCAACAAGGGGTTGTCGGTGGCCATCATCGACGCACCTGCCAGCAATCTGAGTCCGCAGAGCGCGGCGCAAGTGGTTCGCGAAAACTACAGCCCAACGCTCATTGTCATGGTGGTCTACGGCTTTCAGCCGTCGGCCTCGACCCAGAACATGCCGGCCGCCGGCGAGACCTGCCGGGCTCTCAAGGAAATCGGGCCAGAATACAAAATCATGATGACCGGTACGCACCCGGCAGCGCTGCCGGAGCGCACCCTGCGCGAGGAGGCAATTGATTTTGTCTGCGACCGTGAGGGTCCGGAAACGATTCTGTTGACCACCAGAGCGCTGAAGTCCGCTCGTCCTGTTTTCGATGCCATCCCGAGTCTGTGGTACCGGCAGGATGGGTTGATTATTTCCAATCCGCCAGGACCGCTGATGGACGACCTGGATGCGGAAATGCCAGGCGTCGCCTGGGATCTGCTCCCCATGGAAAAATACCGGGCGCACAACTGGCATGCATTTGACAATATCCACGCTCGCCAGCCATATGTGTCGCTTCACACCAGCCTGGGCTGTCCGTATAAGTGTTCGTTCTGCTGCATTAATGCACCCTTCGGGAAATCCTCTTATCGGATGTGGTCCCCCGACACCGTTATCCGGGAAATCGACGTGTTGGTATCGAAGTACGGCGTGCGCAACATCAAGTTTGTGGACGAGATGTTCGTGCTGAACCGGAATCATGTGCTCGGCATTTGCGACCGTATCATCGAACGCGGTTATGATCTAAACATCTGGGCCTATGCCCGCGTCGATACCGTCAAGGATGAATTTCTGGAAAAAATGCGCCGCGCCGGTTTCCGCTGGGTGGCGCTCGGCATCGAGTCCGGCAGCAAGCACGTGCGCGACGGTGTCGAGAAGGGCAGGTTCGGCACGACTCAGATCCTGGAGATCGTGAGGAAGATCCAGGATGCGGGCATTTATGTCATTGGCAATTACATCTTCGGCCTGCCGGACGATACCCACGAATCCATGCAGGAAACGCTCGACCTGGCGATCGAGGCCAACTGTGAGTTTGCCAATTTCTACTCCGCCATGGCATATCCTGGGTCGGCGCTGTACAGGCTGGCGATCGAGAAGGGCTGGGAGCTGCCGAAGTCGTGGATCGGCTATTCGCAGCACAGCTACGAGACCCTGCCTTTGAGAACTGAGACGCTTGGCGCCGCGGAGGTACTCAAGTTCAGGGACGAGGCGTTCATGAGATATTTTACCAACCCACGATACCTGGAACTGGTCCAGCGGAAATTCGGCCCGGACGTGGTTCAGCATGTGCGCGACATGACAAAGATTAAGCTCAAACGTGAGCTCTATTCCTGAAATCAGTATTTGGAATACTGGCACATACGGATAACTATATGATTATTAGCAGGACACCCTTCAGGATATCCTTCTTCGGCGGCGGGACGGACTACCCTGCGTGGTTTCGGCAGAACGGCGGCGTGGTGCTCGCGACCACTATCGACAAATATTGTTATATCAGCTGCCGTTACTTGCCGCAGTTTTTTGAGCACAAGTACCGCATCGTCTATTCCAGGATCGAGAATGTCCGCGATATCCCCGAAATCGAGCACCCGGCCGCGCGCGCCGTGCTTGGCTGGATGAAGTGCGACCGGGGACTCGAAATCCATCACGACGGCGACCTGCCGGCGCGGTCGGGCCTAGGGTCCAGTTCGTCGTTCACGGTCGGTCTTGTCAATGCCATCATGGCCCTGAATGGACGATATATTTCGAAGGAAGAGCTGGCCAACAACGCGATCCATATCGAGCAGGAAATATTGAGGGAAAACGTCGGCTCGCAGGATCAGGTGTCGGTGGCGCACGGCGGGTTCAATCGCATCGAGTTCAAGAGGGATGGTACCTATGACGTCACGCCGGTGGTGCTGTCGAAGCCAAAGCTGGAAACCCTGGAAAGCAGCCTGATGCTTTTTTTCAGTGGCATATCGCGCTTTTCCTCCGAAATCGCAGGGGCGCAGATCGATAACATCAAGAATCGCGAGACCGAGTTGAGAAAGATGGAAAAGATGGTCGGTGAAGCGCTCTCTGTCCT
>JBBAAB010000232.1:0-3312 GCA_041658445.1 Thermoleophilia bacterium | reverse complement strand
GCCCTAGATCTTGAGGAATCTTCGCAGCGCCAGGCCGCTGCCGCCTGAACCCAGCAGGGTCCCGCCCATGATCACGATGAGGACGATCCAGAACAGCGGCACCGTTCCGGTTTTAAAGAAGAAAGGCATCTTGCTGACCACGCTCTCGATGAGAAAGTTGTTGGCCAGAAGTATCAGCGCGGCCGCCGCGCCGGCGCCCGCCATGCCGGTCATGACTCCCTCCATGACGAAAGGCCAGCGGATGAACCAGTTGGTGGCTCCCACCAGCCTCATTATTTCCACCTCGCGCCTTCTGGCAAAGATCGAAAGCCTGATGGTGTTGGAGATAAGCAGGATAGACGCCAGTATGAGCAGCACCACGAATCCCGTGCCGCCGATGAAGAAGTAGGTCGTAACACTCAAGACCTTTTCCGAAGTCTCCTTGGCGTATTTGACGCCGTCGTGTCCCCCCGGCGAATTGTCGACCAGCGGATTGTCGAAGAAGCGGCTGGCCACTTCGTCGATGGAGTCGGGGTCCCTGAGCGTGATCACATATGAAGGCGGCAGCGGGTTCCCTGAAATAGCTTCCAGCAGATCCTCGTGGCCCTCCAGGCTTTCCCTGAGTTTGTTCAACGCATCTTCCTTGCTGATGAACTCGACATCCCTGACCTCGGGCATCGCTTCAATCTCCTGGCCCAGCTCCTGGATCTTTTCCGGCGAAGCCGTGTTCTTCATGAAGACCTCGACCCTGAGGCTGTTGCGCAGGTCGCTGAACGCATTCTGGAAATTAAAGAAAAGTATGGTCCCCAGGCCCAGGATGAACATGGAAACAAGAACCGTCACTATGGCGGCCACGCTCATAACCCAGTTTTTTACCAGGGAATTTAATGCCTCACTGAAGAAGAATCGTGCTTGCATGATTATCTGTACAACCCCTTGTCTTCGTCTCTGATTACCTTGCCGTTTTCCAGCGCGATAACCCTTTTTCTCATCTTGTCCACCATCTCGCGGTCGTGAGTCGCCATGACCACGGTTGTTCCCGTACGGTTGATGCGGTAGAGAAGCTGCATGATTCCCACCGAAGTGTCGGGATCGAGGTTGCCGGTGGGCTCATCGGCCACCAGCAGTGACGGGTGGTTCACGAATGCCCGCGCCACGCTCACACGCTGCTGCTCACCCGCCGAAAGCTCGTCCGGGATGTTGTACATCTTCTCACCGAGTCCCACCAGTTGCAGTATCTCCGGCACCTTGCGCCTGATGGCGCGTTCCGGCTGACCTGTTACCCTGAGAGCGTAGGCTACATTGTCTGCAACGGTCTTATTGGGTAGCAGTTTGAAGTCCTGGAAGACACAGCCGATGTTGCGCCGGTGGTAGGGAACAGTACCACGCCGCATGCGCTGCAGGTTGCGGCCCGCCACTGTTATCGTGCCCTCGGTCGGCTCAAACTCCTTTAAAAGCAAGCGGATGAACGTGGATTTACCCGAGCCACTATGGCCGACGAGGAAGGCGAACTCACCTCTCTCGATGTGGACGTTCACGTCCTCCAGCCCCATGATGTTCGGGTCATACATCTTGCTTACATGGTCGAAAATGATCATCTATCGCACCTCTTCATTGCCTGCCGCCTGTGCAGCCGCACATTATCATCTTTTTCTTGGTATGGAGAAATCGGAAGGTCCTTCTGAATGAAATTTTCGCGCGGATTTCTTAGGCCGCGACCGCTGTCTTGTTACTTGCTGCTTGCCAGAACCTGCTCCGCGAGCCCGGTAAGATGCTCTGAAGTCAGGTGAAACTCCTCTAAAAGCTGGTTCGGAGAGCCGGATTTTCCAAACACATCCTTGATTCCAAGGCGGCCTATCCTCACAGGCTGGAACTCCGCGGAAACTTCCATAACCGCGTTCCCGAGGCCGCCGATAATACTGTGCTCCTCAGCGGTAACCGCACACCCTGTCTTACTGATGCTGGCCAACACCGTGTCCACATCGATCGGTTTGATGATGCTTACGTTTACGACCTCGGCGCTGATATCCCTTTTCGCCAGCTCCTCTGCCGCCTCCAAAGCTCTGGTTACCATTATGCCACAGGCGAAGATGGAAATATCGGAGCCTGCTCTCAACACATCGGCACCCGCGCCCAGACCCGCGGGTGCTTTCTCGTAAAGGAACGGGACCAGAGGCCTGCCCGTGCGGATATACATGGGACCGGGCGTATCGTAACTCTCCATCACCGCCGCGTAAGTCTGGTTATAATCTGCAGGGACCACTACTTTCATGTTGGGCAGCATGCGCATGAGCCCGATGTCCTCAACCGACTGGTGCGAACAACCGTCCTCGCCGACAGTAAGCCCTCCGTGGCTGGCGCAGATCCTTACCGGCAGCTTCGGCTGGGCGATGCCCTGGCGTACCTGGTCAAAAGCCCTGCCGGTGGCAAAAACCGCAAAGGTGGAAGCATAGGGAATCTTGCCCGAGACGGCGAGTCCGGCAGCGATGCTCATCATGTTGGCCTCAGCAACGCCCACGTTAAAAAAGCGCTCGGGTACTTCTGCGGCAAACAGCTTGCTCATTGTGGAACCGGAAAGATCGGCGTCCAGCGCCACCACGTTTTCGTGGAGTCTGCCCAGCTCCAAAAGGGCTGCGCCGTATGCTTCCCGGGTGGCTCTTGGTTTGAGTTCTTCGCTCACCGTTACGTTCCCTGCGCTTCGCTTGCCAATGCCTGTTCCTGCTCCTTAAGCTCGACCAGCGCCTGCGCTTCCTGCTCGTCAGAGGGGGCCTTGCCGTGCCAACCCGCCTGGTTCTCCATGAAAGATACGCCCTTGCCCTTGACGGTTCTGGCTATGATGGCCACCGGACCCTCTGCCGTTCGACTCCACTCAAGGGCCTCGATGATCTGTTCGAAGTCATGGCCGTCGATGGAGCGGGCCTTCCAGCCGAATGCCTCATACTTGTCTGTTAACGGCTCCACGTTCATGATGTCTTTTGTGAATCCGTCGATCTGCAAGCCGTTGCAATCGACGATGGCCGTGAGGTGATCAAGCTTGTAGTGCGCCGCCGCCATTGCCGCTTCCCATATTTCACCTTCCTGCGATTCTCCATCTCCGGTAAGCGTAAAAACATGGCCCGGCTGTTTGTCGAGACGCATGGCAAGGGCTATGCCGACGGAGATCGAAAGTCCCTGTCCCAGCGAGCCCGAGGAAATCTCAACACCGGTAGTCTTGTTCATGTCCGGATGTCCCTGCAGGTGGCAGTCAAGCTTGCGCAACCCGCTAAGCTCTTCTACCGGGAAGTAACCGCTTCGTGCCAGGGCCGCATAGAGGATGGGAGCGCAGTGCCCCTT
>JBBAAB010000231.1:0-3321 GCA_041658445.1 Thermoleophilia bacterium | reverse complement strand
CCCAGAGATTGTCGCCCGAGATGGAGACGGTGCTTTATCGGGTCGTGCAGGAGGCCCTGACCAATATAGCCAGGCATTCCGAGGCGACCAAATGCCGTGTGAAGCTCCGTCGCAGGGAAAGTGTCGTGCAGGGGGTGATCGAGGACAACGGCAAGGGGTTCGATCCCCAGACTGTCATGCTTTCGGACGAAAAGGGCCGCGGTCTTGGGCTCCATGGAATGAAGGAAAGGATTGAACTGGTGGGGGGCTCCCTCGAGTTCGAGTCGCATCCCGGTGAAGGTTCCACCATATTTATCGAAGTACCGCTAAAAACCGAGGAGGGCATCTGGTGAGCAAAATACGGATATTACTGGCTGACGATCATACGATTCTGCGCGCGGGGCTGGCGAAACTGCTGTCCGAGGAAAAGGACCTCGATATCGTGGGAGAGGCCTGCAACGGCCGCGAGGCTGTGCAAAAAGTTCAGGAACTCAAACCCGATATCGTGCTCATGGACATCGGCATGCCGGTGATGAACGGCATGGAGGCGACCAAGCAGATCAAGAAGCGCAATCCGGAAGTCAAGGTTCTTGTTTTGACCATGCATGACAACGAAGAGTACCTTTTTCAGGTGCTGCAGGCCGGAGCCGCGGGCTACGTTTTGAAAAAGGCCGCTGACAGTGATCTGGTCAACGCCATCCACGTTGTGAACCGGGGCGACTGCTTCCTGTACCCGTCGGCCGCGAAGATGGTTGTCGAGGACTACCTGGACAAGCTCAAGAGCGGCCGTGAACCCACCTTGAGTTACGACACTCTGACCGAGCGTGAAAGAGAGATCCTGACGCTGATCGCCGAGGGATACACGAACCGGGAGATCGCCGAGTCACTATTCATCAGCGTCAAGACGGTCGAGACGCACAAGGCCAACATCATGGAGAAGCTCAACCTGCATAAACGCGCCGAGCTGGTGCGTTACGCCATCCGCAAAGGTATGCTGCACGTTGATTTCGACGAAGCGCTGCCGGAGGTGAATGGGTAAGACCCCGATCCGGTCCTTGAAAAACCCGGACCTCCCCCGTATACTTCCTAAGTCATACACATACAAGCTTCAGCCTGTGGGTCGCCCTCAGGGGCGTCCAAGGGAAGCCGGTGAAACGCCGGCGCGGTCCCGCCACTGTAACTGGTAGCTTTGACGCAGACGCTCCCTCTGGAGTGAGCCACTGGGCTAAAACCCGGGAAGGCGGCGGCAAGGCGCAAATCCAGGAGCCAGGAAACCTGCCCGCAGGCTCTAGTCCGAGAAACTCTTCGCGGAAGGAGTGGCTAGGGTAAAAAATTCGTCCATTTTTTAGCCCGCTTCCACTGGAAGAGGGCTTTTTTCGTCCGGGGGGAGCCTCTGGCGGGATTTACCTTGCTCCCCCGATTCGCGCGTTACGACAGAGGCAAGGACAGATCTGGTGGGCGCGAATAGAAGGGTCGCTGCGGGCAATCCCCAGAGGCTCTCGGATTGTATTTCGATGTATATCAACAGAGGGAAGTCATGATTTTTGTAACCGGAGGAGCCAGGAGCGGCAAGAGCAGCCTCGCGGAAAAAATGGCTCGCGATCGCGGCGGGGCGGTTACGTATATCGCCACCGCCAGGGCGGGAGACGATGAGATGGCGGAGCGCATCGCCAGTCACCGGCAGCGCCGGCCGGATGGTTGGGAGACCATCGAGGCGCCGGAGGACCTGCCCGGCGTGGTCGAGGACGCCCTGGCCGCTTGCGAAGGTACGGTCCTTGTCGATTGCCTGACCGTTTACATATCAAACGTTTTACTGAGCCAGGGCATCGCCAGCGCCGAACGGATGAGGCGGGCCGTGGACCACGAGATGGACCGGATGGTCGAGGTATGCAGGGGTGGTAACGGCCACGTTATCGTGGTGAGCAACGAGGTGGGCATGGGCATCGTGCCGGAGAACACCCTCGCCCGGACTTTCCGCGACGCGGCTGGCCGCGCCAACCAGAAGCTGGCGTCGGCGGCCGAAGAAGTATATCTCTGCGTGTCGGGGATACCCTTAAAGGTGAAATAAAATGGAACTTGCCCGGACAATAATGCTTCAGGGAACCGCTTCTCACGCGGGCAAGACACTGCTGGTGGCGGGGCTGGCGCGCATCATGGCGCAGGACGGTTATTCGGTGGCTCCGTTCAAGTCCCAGAACATGTCGCTCAACTCGTTCGCCAGCGTGGCGGGTGGCGAGATGGGGCGGGCGCAGGTTGTGCAGGCCGAGGCGGCCGGCGTCGAGCCGAGCGTCGACATGAACCCGGTGCTGCTCAAGCCCACTAGTGATACGGGCTCGCAGGTGATTGTGCAGGGCAGACCGGTCGGCAACATGACGGCTCAGAGTTATCACGAGTTCAAGCTGGGGCTGCTCGATGCCGTGTCGGAATCGCTCGAACGGCTGCGCCGCCAGTTCCAGGTGGTCATCATCGAGGGCGCGGGAAGCCCGGCCGAGGTCAATTTCCGCGGGCACGATATCGCCAACATGATGGTGGCCGAGATGGCGGACGCTCCCGTCCTCCTCATCGGCGACATCGAGCGCGGTGGTGTCTTCGCCTCGCTGGTGGGAACGATGGAGCTGCTGGAGGCGGAGGAGCGCGAAAGGGTTGCCGGGCTCATCATCAACAAGTTCAGGGGTGACCGCTCCATACTGGAGCCGGGGCTCGATTTTCTCGAAGCGCGCTGCCAGCGCCCGGTGCTCGGGGTCGTGCCGTATATAAGGGATTTACTCATCGAGGAAGAGGACTCCGTGGCGCTGTCCGATGCGAAGGCAGCGATATCCGGCAATGGCCATGAGGCTGCTACGGACGCGGGGCTTCCCACGCAGGCGCTCTGGCCATCAGATGTGCGTCCGGCCGCTTCCGCCAACGGCAAGGTTGTAAGGGTCCGGGTCACCAGGCTGCCGCGTATTTCGAATTTCACCGATTTTGACTCGCTCAAGGCCTGCCCCGGTTTCGACTGCGAGTACATCGAGCATCCGGCCGGGCTGGCGGACGCCGACCTTATCATCATCCCCGGCACGAAGAGCACTATCTCCGACCTGAGGTTCCTCTGGTCGAGCGGCATCGCGGCGGAGATAATACGCAAGGCGCGGGGCGGGACGCCGGTCATCGGCATCTGCGGCGGCTACCAGATGCTGGGCAAAAAGATACATGACCCGCACGGCATCGATTCAGGCGCCGGCAGCGTCAAGGCCCTGGGACTGATCGATATCGAGACGGTTTTTGATAATGAGAAAGAGACGCGGCAGGCGGCCGGTGATGTCAGGGGTACAAGCGCGCTGCTGCCGAAGGGAGCCGAGGTCA
>JBBAAB010000230.1:0-3322 GCA_041658445.1 Thermoleophilia bacterium | reverse complement strand
CATAGAGAGGTGAAAATGATTAAGAAACTTGTTGCGTTGATGATGGGAGCGATACTGCTTGCTTTTGTCTTTACCGGTTGCGGTAAGGTACCGGCAACGGAAACCATAAACAAGGCGATTACGAAGAACGCCGAAACGAAGACCGTACACACGGACTACGACGTTTCCTTCGAGGTCAAGGGCGACTTGTCCGCCATGGGGTCGCAGTATTCGGGACTTTTACCCATGACGATGGCCGTCAAAGGAGGTCTCGACACGGACTCCACCACCGAACCTGCCAAGATGAAGGGAGACGTCCAGATCACAGGTCTCGACCAGATCCTGAAGGGCCTCGCCCAGGCCGGGGGAGACAAACTTGACAAGAATACGAAGGATCTTCTCAACCAGTTCGGTGGAGCTTTTTCCTCCATGGAATTCGTGTCTGTCGACAAAAAGGGCTATATCAAGATCGCAGGCTCATGGTATGAAACCGGCGATCTTGGCAGCGGCATGGATTCCCTGGGCAGCCTGGGCAGCTTGGGCAGCCTGGGTGGGATGGGCGGGATGGGAAGCGCCGGCATGGGCAGCCTTGGAGCCGAAGCTGGTGACGTAGACACCAAGTGTTATCAGGATGCCATGAAAGATCCAAATAAGATGGGCGCCGACAATCTGTTTAAGGATACACAGGAGATGTCTGAAGAGAAGATCGGCGGCGTTGAAACCCGGCATTTCAAGTCCAATATCGATTTTGACAAGGCGCTTGTCCAGATGGGAACTATCTCCAGGGATTGCGGAGACGCAGAGGCGTCCGCAGGCCTTGAAACCGCCAAGTCTGATATCGGCTCATTGTTCAGCAAGGCTGAAGTCGAGATGTGGATCGACAGCGACAGCAACCTGCGTCAGATGAAGATCGTCATCGAAGTGAACCCAACCGCTCTCTCCATGCTGGCAGGCGACATGGGCACGAGCGGCGCGGCAGCGCAGGCGCTGCAATCGATTTCATTGAACATGTCATTCAAGTTCTCGAAGTTCAATGAAGAAATGAACATCATCAAACCTTCGGGCAATGTGATGAAGATGGAGGACCTGATGAAAAATCCGATGATCGCCGGTCTGGTCTCGGGTCTAAAAAGTTCCGGCGCCACCAGTGGACTGGGCAGCGGTACCCGGGGAGGCGGCTCAACCGGGGGCTCAAGCACGACCACTATCACTACCCCGTCTTATTCGCGCTGAGCCGCGACAGCGGGTGACATGAAAGCAGCAGGGGCGCACTTTAAGTGCGCCCCTTTGTTTTGCCCGCAAGCTTTACAGACTTCTTACAATTCCTTAATAAGCTATTAACGTAGTGGACCAACAATATCTATCAGGAGTGCAAATCATGCACAAAAGCTATTTGACGGAGGTGTCTGTAAATGAAGAAAAGTAGAAAATTGACGCTGGTGGCTTTGCTGGCGGCGGGCATGGTAATGCTTGCCGGAGCGGGCTATGCATCCGCCCAGTCTTCGGACAACGCGGCAGGCGCTCCCGCTGTGGGACAGGGCGGCGGGAATGACCAGGGCGCACCGGGCCAGGGACGGAAGGGCAAGCACCTGATGGCCGGAGAAGTGGTCAAGTTCGAAGACAACACGATCATCATAAAGACGCTCAAGGGTGAAGAGAAGGCGGTCAAGGTCGACGATCAGACCAAATACCGCAAAGATGGCGGAGACGCAACCGTGGATGATGTGAAGGCCGGCGAGAAGATAGGAGTTGGCCTCGGCAAGAAGCCCGAAGAAGGTCAGGACCCCGTGGCGAAGGTCGTCATGATCGGCAATCCTCCCGCCAATGGAGGCCCGGGTGGACCAGGCGGTCCGCTCAAGGGAAAGAAGCCGGTAGTGGGTGAGGTAACGGCGCTTAATGGCGACACGGTCACTATAAAGACTGCTGAAGGCGACGTGCAGGTCAAGCTGCCCGCCATCACCGCCGGCCAGCGCTTAGCGGTTGTCCAGGGTGACGACGGAACCGCGAAGGTCGTAATGTACGACCCTCCCGAACGTCCGCAGGGACAGCAGGATCAGCCCCCGGCGCCTGAAGGCGACAACGCCTGATTGTCTGATAAATGCGCCCGTCCCGGTCTTTCCCAAAGATGCGCTGAGATGTCATCCGGCGGCCGGAGGATTAATCAGGTTGGCCTCGAAAGCGCAATCGTGTTGACCATCACGGTTTAAGGAAATCCAGGATGTCAAAACCGCCGGTGCTGATAATCGAGGACGAGGAGAGCATAGCCTCCTTCGTCCGCATGTACCTTGAGAAGGAGGGTTATGAAGTCCACGTCGCAGGCACGGGCGAGGGAGGACTTGAGCTGGCGCACGACAAAAACCCCGCCGTGATAATCCTCGACATCATGCTGCCTGACATCGACGGCTTCGAGGTCTGCCGCCGTCTGAGACATGACTCACAAGTGCCAATCATCATGCTCACCGCGCGTGACGCATCCACCGACAAGGTAGTTGGTCTGGAGCTGGGGGCGGATGACTATATCACCAAGCCTTTCGATCCCCGGGAGCTGGTGGCGAGAGTGAAATCGGTGCTTCGCCGCGCCCAGTCGGGCGCCGGAAAAGCAGGCGAGACACTTGCGGCGGGAGAAATCACACTGGACACGGGACGCCATGAGGTCACGGTCGCGGGCGAGAGCGTAAAGCTCACATCGATGGAATTCAACCTGCTGCATTACCTCCTCTTCAACAAGGGTCTGGTCCTTACGCGCCAGCAGCTGCTCGAGCATGTCTGGGGTTATGACTTCATGGGAGACACCCGCACCGTTGACGTGCACATCAACCAGCTGCGCAGGAAACTGGGTGACGCGGCCAGCATCGAAACAGTCTGGAGCGTAGGCTACAAGCTGGCGGAAAAATAATTAAGGGGACACCTCACTTGAATTTCAATAAAAGCCTCAAGGGAAGACTGGCCGCATATTTTGCCCTGTCGATTATCATCTCCCTGCTGATTTCGGGATTTATTTCCGTAGGTCTGGTCCAGCGCTATCTCCGCCAGAAGACGATCGGCGATTTAAAGTCCCAGTCCGAGGCCCTGGCAAAGCAGATCGAAAACGAGGGCCTGCCCCAAAACCGTTACATCAACGACCTGGAAAAGATGTACCAGACAAGGGCGATGTTCGTGCCCTATCGAGAGCAGGCATTAGGGCGTTTGCCGCAACCAGGTGGTCCCCGGGGTGACGCGGTAGAGCCGAGCAAACCACTGCCGGTGCTCGACTGGGATCTGCTGAAAAGTGGAGAAACCCAGGTAACGGAGGCCGACCTGCCGGAGACCGACCGACAGGTCGTGCTCGTCGCTCACGGCTTCA
>JBBAAB010000229.1:0-3332 GCA_041658445.1 Thermoleophilia bacterium | reverse complement strand
AAACGGTTTATCAGAGGAGAGAAAGTGGTATTGCGTTTCAGTTCTGTTCCATGAAACAATACGGGCGAATTATGGAACGTGATGGAACATTTCCGGGACGGCATCTTCCAGTTTGGTTCCGCCAGGGTCAGTGCGTGATGAAAATAACCGCCTCGGTTCAAGACTCGGAGGGGAAGTGACCCCGGAGCAGACCGTAGTATTGGAGGCGCGGAGACGCAAGCCGAGAATCTGCGTAATCAGCTACAAGAGTCTCAGCCGGCTCGTGCACTCCGTCATACCGGATTACGAGAACCAAGCGGATATCGTCGTCATCGAAAAGGTCTTCGATAACGCGCTCGCCGTCGCCAGAGACCTGGAGCGGGACAAGGCAACGGATGTGATCATCAGCGCCGGTGCAAACGCGACGATCCTGCGCTCCGCCCTTACGCTTCCCGTCGTTCCGATCAAAGTCACGGGTTATGACTTCTTGCTCGCACTGATGAAAGCAAGGAAGTTTTCCGAACGCGTCGGAATCGTGAGGTACCGGGATCCGATTCCTGAACTTGAGGCCGTGAAGGACCTGCTCAAACTGGAGTTTTCCCAGAGGACGTACGAGACGCTTGACGACGCGAAGGATTGTTTCCTCAGCCTCGTTGCGGAGGGCTACCGAGTAATTATCGGATCCAGCACGATCGTGGATCTCGCTGAACAAAGTGGGGTCGTGGGCATCATGGCCTACAGCCAACCCTCTGTGCGTCAAGCCATCTCCGATGCGATCGAGATCGCCCGTATCGCCAATGTCGAAAGCGCACGCTTCGACCATCTAAACATTGTCCTTCACCACCTTCAGGAGGCCGTCCTCGCCGTCGACACGTCGGAACGGATTACCGCGATCAACCCGGCGATGGAACGCCTCGTTGGAATCCCCCCTTTGGAAGCCCTGGGCCGGGTGCTAAGCGATCTCTCCCTATCCATTTCCGTTCGAAGAACCCTCTCCTCCGGGGAAGAGGATTTGGACCGCGTAGTACAGTTGAACCAGGCCACCTACGTGGCGAATTCCATCCCTATCCGAGAGCATGGCTTCATTTCGGGAGCGGTGCTAACGCTGCAGGACGCTCGGGTGATCCAGCGGGCGGACACCAACATCCGTACTCAGCGCCGGGTTTCCAACCTTACCGCACGCTACCACTTCCATCAAATCGTTGGAGATACTCCGGCGATGATCCACGCACGCTCCGTCGCGCAACGGAATGCACGCCTGAACGCGACGGTCCTGGTTACCGGCGAGAGTGGTACTGGAAAAGAATTGTTTGCCCAGGCGATACACAACGCCAGCCGCCGCGGCGGAAACCCCTTCGTTCCGGTCAACTGCGCCGCTTTTCCTGAACCGCTCCTTGAAAGCGAACTGTTTGGTTATGAGGAAGGCGCATTCACTGGATCTCGGAAAGGAGGGAAACCCGGCCTGTTCGAAATCGCCCACACCGGCACCATCTTCCTGGACGAAATAGGAGACATGCCGATCTCGTTGCAGTCCAGACTGCTTCGAGTCCTGCAGGAGAAAGAAGTAGTGCGTCTGGGAAGCGCGCAACCGATTCCCGTAGACTGCCGCATTATAGCGGCAACTCATCAGGATCTTTCAAAAATGGCAAAAGCGGGTCTTTTCCGTGTCGATCTCTTCTATCGCTTGAACATCCTTCGCCTGCATCTCCCGGCCTTGCGGGAGCGGGCGGACGACATCCCCGTCTTGGCCCTGCGGATGTTGAATGCGGCGCTGCGTCGGTCGGGGTCTCGCCTCCCGGCGAACCAGGTGCTCGCCCCCCTCGTCCCGTCTCTACGCGCCTACAACTGGCCAGGAAACGTACGGGAACTCGAGAACATCATCGAGCGCCTTGCGGTTGCCCTGAGCAGTTACCAGAAAGCATCCGATATCGACTACCGCGATCTCGAAAAGGACTTTCCCGAAATCTTCAACGAGAGTCTGGAGCCTGCAGTCGTCAAGCTCGGCCCCGCGTCGAAGCCCCATCGACCAACGGACCCGGCGGTACTCCGCGATGCCCTGGAGAAGGCCGGCGGCCGAAAGCAAATCGCGGCGAAGATGCTGGGAATGGGCCGGACGACGCTCTGGCGTCGCCTCAAGGCGGCGTCTCAAGGCTAATTTCACTGGCTCCTATGATCGCTGAGCGCCGAGGAGTATCGACTGGCGCCGAAGGGGGGACTCGAACTGCCACGGGTTTCGCCACCACCTCCTCAAGCAAGGCGACAACATCCGACAGTCGAAAACAGCTTAATATATCATATGGTTACGGCAGTGACTACCTATTCCGTGGCACCATAACGCGCTCATCCCAGCGAGACAACGGTCGCTTCACCGACATTGCCATACCGATCCGGTACACAGGTAAAGATGATGATCTGGCATTCCTTGGCTGCTTGAGCCAGAACGGCACCCATGAGACGCAACCGTTCCGGGTCCGTATAACCCAACGCATCGTCCAGGAGGAGCGGCGTTCCACCATCCTTTGCGACGATCATCGAGCAGGCGGATCGGAAAATCAGTGAAAGCTGTTCCTTGGTGCCACCGCTCAACGAGTCAAACGGCACCGTGATTTCCTTGACCGTCCGACTGGCAATTTGCAGTTCATCGCTGATGTCCACCTGGAATGAGTCATCGAAAACCAGACGCCCAAGTTGTTCGATCTTCTCCTTGAGCGGGGCCACATAAGCCCGCCGCGCACTGTCTCGCTCTTCGCGCATGGTTTCAAGAAGGTATCTTGCTGAGGAGGCCCGACGAAACAGTGATTTGTTGTCCGCCCCAAGACGTTCAAGACCGATCTGGGCCGCGTGCAGTTTCTCGTGAAGCCCTTCCTCCCCGTGGATTTTGAGCCGCGTCTGCACCTCGATCAGTTCCGTTTGAGCTGCATTCCGGCGATTCTGCGTCGTTAGGAGGGATCCCTTCGCCGTCTCGGCCAATGCCTTCACCCGCTCGGGGTTCTTTGCCTTCAGAGATGTATCGGCAACACGAACGCTGTCTCCTTTGGAAGCCACGGCCTGGACCGCATTCGCCAGAGCCGTCTCCAGGGCATTGTCGGGAACACTCTTTCTCGCACGTTCGAGGTTTTCGCGTGCTTGTTTGAGGTCTTTTGACAACAAGCCGAGTTCGACCTGCAAATCCCGGTGCTTATCGTTCAAGCCATCCCGCACGCTTCGGGCGGCATCAAGTGACTCTTGAGCCAATGCACACTTCCTAACCGACTTCTGCTGTAACTCCTCAGCGCTTGTCCACTCCTTCTTCGCAGAGTCTAGGTCAGGACAAATGGCGGGTTCGGCAACACGCTTGGCAAGATAGCCGGGCA
>JBBAAB010000228.1:0-3336 GCA_041658445.1 Thermoleophilia bacterium | reverse complement strand
CATCCCCTTCCAGGATGTCAGCCTTGTTCAACACGAACACGACCTTCTTCCCCCAGGCGAGGATCCGTTCCAGGAACTGGCGCTCGCTCTCTGTCATCGGCCGGTCGGCGGAGGTGGCGAAGATCACCAGGTCACTCCGCGGGACGAATTCCTCCGTCAGCCGCTCGTGCCGGCGGATGACTGCATTGGTACCCGGCGTATCGACGATATTCAGTTCCTTCAGGAGCTGCAACGGATGGGTAACGATGGCGAATCCCTCGTCGACGACTTCCTCGCCGGCTCGCTCGCCCCACTTCACCAGCGTGACCCGCGAGGTCGTCGGCGTCGCGCCCTCGGGAAGCACCTTCTCCCCAAGCAGCGCGTTCACCAGCGCGCTCTTTCCGGCGTTGAACTCCCCCACGATAACGAGCAGGAACAGCTCGTCGAGCTGCAGGATGGCCTTCTGGAGCGTCGCCAGCGCTCCGGCCGGCACTTCGAGATCGGCGAGGGCCTGGCGAACTTCGGCCAGGGCTTCCTTCTCCTCCCGCAGAAAACGGGATTGTGGCTCCGTGAGCAGTTGCGATCGCATGCAATACTTCCTCGGTCGAATGGGCAGCGCTGGGCTCGCCCTTCGTCGCGCGGGATTATACCGACAATCCACCTTCGAACGGAGCCTGCCGTGGGCGGTCTGCCCCGGTCGCGCGCGACAACTGTCCAGGGTTCCTGGACCGCGGCCGAAGTCGACACGCCTGCCCAGAGACTCCAACCTGATGGAGACTGGACGGGATGGACTCCGATGGATGGCCGCCTGCACACAACAGGCCTTCGGCCCCACCGAATCCCCAAGTTCAGCAGCTCCACAAGGTGCGACACCGCGAAGCCGGAAGCAGCTTCCTCCCGAAAACTCCTGCTATACTTCGGGATGGCCACCTCGATATCGGTCTTCCGGTCCTATTCGGTAGGCAAGTCCAAGACCGTGGACCGGGAGTTCCCCAGCCAGGATTGGTTGCCGGCTCAGGTGCTTGGAACGTGGACTGGCTGTCCACAGACCTGAGGGTGCGTGGGGTCGGTATTCTCTTTGGGCAGGAACCGAAGTGGACCAAGTGATGAACTGACTTAACCGATAAAGTCTTCACCCCGTACTTATAGCCGCTTATCCAGTGCTGGCGCTCCTGAACAACAATATCTCCCAAGTCGATCCCAGTGTGGTATGGCGACCGCTTGTGCTCTCAGTCGCGGCTGCGCTCGGGCTGTTTCTTGTGCTGGCCGCCGTCACCCGTGATCCGCGAAGAGCCGGACTGATCTCAAGCCTGGCCCTGGTGCTGTTCTTCTCTATACGGGCATCTCTACGAAGCCTTAGAGCCGGTACGGGTCCTTGGTTTCTCCCCTGGAAGGCACCGCCTTCTGGCGCCCGTCTGGCTTCTTCTTCTCAGTTGCGGAGCGTGGTGGATCCTCAGGAAATCGAAGGACCTCGGCACCGCCACACAGGTTCTCAACCTGGCAGCGATTGTCCTCCTTGCCTTGCCAGTCGCCCAGCTCGTTGGGACCTCCGTTGAGGGAAGGTTAGACCGCCAGGAGAACAACCCAGGTGCAGCGCAGGCCGGTGTACTCGCGGCAGGGCCTCTCGAGCAAATGCCGGACATCTACTTCATTGTCCTGGATATGTATGCGCGCCAGGATGTACTGCAGCAGAGCTACAACTTCGACAACGCGCCATTCGTGGGTGATCTTCGCAAGCTCGGGTTCTTTGTGGCGGACTGCAGTCTGAGTAATTACAGCCATACGGAGCTCGCCCTCGCCTCCGAGCTCAACCTGGATTACATCCAGACCTTGGTCAGGGGAATCCCCGCGGAAGATACGGACCATTCTCGCGTCTGGCCGTTGATCAAGCACAGTGTCGTGCGCACGCAATTGGAGGCTATCGGATACCAGACCGTCGCATTCGAGACCGGTTATCCCTGGAGCCAGCTCGAAGACGCAGCGGTCTACCTGAAACCCCCCACCCGGTCGACGATCCTGTCGCAAATCAACCCCTTCGAGGCGTTGCTCATCAACACAACTGCAAGCCTGTTGTTGACCGACGCTCAGAGCGTTCTCTTCGAGAAGCTCTACCGAGATGTCAACTACCTGCACGTGAACCGCGAGTTGTTCACCCTGCGCCAACTCGCTGAGCTCCCAGCGCTGGAGGGTCCGAGATTCGTGTTTGTCCACCTCCTGGTCCCCCACCGGCCATTTGTCTTTGCGGCCGACGGCAGCATCCAGGATGATCCGGGCTACTACAGCGAGGGGTGGGGAATCCCCATCGACAGTGAACACGATGTCAAGGGATACCGCGACCAGGTGGCGTTCGTGAATGACCGGATCTTGTCCGACATCGAAGCCATTCTCGAACGATCCAGGGTCCCGCCAGCCATCTTGCTGTAATCCGACCACGGCGTGGAGCCATATCGCAACGCCACCTTGAGCGCCTTCTACCTGCCCGGTGGCGCCCATCAAGGCCTGTACCCGTCCATCAGCTCCGTCAACACTTTCCGAGTGGTGTTCAACACGTACTTCGGCGCCGAATACCCCCTGCTGCCTGATGTCAGCTACCATTCCTCCTACGAGCTGATGTATGACTACGCACCTTACGAAGATGTGCTTTCGGGCTGCCAGCCTTGAGCCAGCCCAGGGAACGAGCGGCAGGCAGGACCTGCCGCTAACGAGCCTGCGGGACTGGCCTCGCTCGCAACTCCATGGCAGGACGTACTTCGTTTGGCCCCCGGTGATGGGGCCCTCCGCGGCGTGAGCGCGAGCTGTCGGCGCCGCGCACGCAGAGTTGGGCTCGACGGCCTCTCGTCACGTGTGGTGGCTGACGTCCCGCCGAGGATGTACGGAGCCCCGAGGGGCGACGGGTGGTCGAAGGGTGGGCCAATGCCTGTTTCCCGCCTGTCTGAAGCGCTCCTGCCTCGTACGGCAACAGCCTGGGCAGCGTCTCGTCCGCCCTGCCCCCTGTTTCTTCGTTGGCTGAGCAAGACAACGCCGAGCAGGCCGACGGCCCCGCCCGGCGAGGGGTAGGCCGGAAGCACAACAGTCTCTGCTCCGGCGCAGATCCGACCCACGACGCGTCCCGGTCTGACAAAGATATTGCTCAGGCCCGTCGCGTCGCCCCGCGGACTGACAAGCAGGCGCGTTTGGGGATCGCCGCCGTCGAGAGCGGAACCCCGGCCTAGTCGCTCAAGATCCGCGTCACATCCTCGAACACCTGCAAGACACGCTCAGCTTCCGACTCGGTCAGGACCAAGGGCGGCTTGATCTTGACCACATTGCCCATGCCGGCGTACTTCGAGTGGCCGAACAGCACGCCGCGCTTGAACC
>JBBAAB010000227.1:0-3339 GCA_041658445.1 Thermoleophilia bacterium | reverse complement strand
AGCGATCATCTCGGCGTGCGCGGTTGGATCCTTCTTCTCCTCGCGCTCGTTGCCGGCGGCTGCGATTACCTCTCCCCCGTATACTATGACTGCGCCTATTGGAACCTCGCCGCTTTCGGCGGCCATCCTGGCCTCGTTGAGCGCGATGCGCATATAGTGTTCGTGGTCGTCCATAAGAACTAGATTATCACGGATGAAAGGTTAGATTATTGGAGGCCGTAAGCGCGGGAAGCCGGTAGGTGGTGCGCCCGACAGGATTCGAACCTGTGACCTTTGGATTCGTAGTCCAACGCTCTATCCAGCTGAGCTACGGGCGCATCATTATCGTGGGCATGAAAGCAAGCATCCCGCAAAAGAACAAAAGAAAGTATACCTGAAATCCTGAGGTTATCGAAACCGGTGATTGGTATGGGTGGATGTGGCGGAGAGGGAGGGATTCGAACCCTCGAAGGAGGCTTAAAACCCCCTTAATCGCTTAGCAGGCGATCGCCTTCAGCCGACTCGGCCACCTCTCCGCAGTGAGTCTGTAACGATTCATCGGACAGGGACTCAGGAGTCTGAATCGCCGAACCTGTTATCGTTTACCAAGCTAAGATTCTAGAGATTTTATCGAGGGAAATCCAGCCGATGCCGGTTTGTCGCCACATGAGCTATTCCGCTAGACTGTGTCGAGTTTTTAAATTAGACATCAGGAGGTGTAAACCGTGCTGCTCAGATGAACAGGATTATCGCTCCGTGTCGAGCGAACCACAACTGAGGTAGCCGGTCACGCCTCTGAATCTGCTCTAACCTTCATAATTGAGCTGTTTTAATGGCCGCCGGCCCTCTATCGATATTGGGGGCGCTGGAACCGGTTGTTCCCGGCGGTCTGCAAAACCGTTTGCATGTCTGAGATCCAGATAGAGAGTGGGTTCGACTCCCACGCGCCCCCTCCATACCTGTTTTCTGAAATGGAGGTCACTGCAAGTGAAGAAAGTAAGCCTTATCGCGATAATTATTTTGTCTCTGGCCGGGATAGCCGATTCCGGCTATGCCCTTAAACAGCACTATGCCCCTCCCGATATATCTTCCTGTGACGTAAACGAGACCATAAGCTGCACGGCGGTCAATCAGAGCAGTTATTCGGAGGTGTTCGGTCTGCCGGTAGCGGGCATCGGCATTGCCGGATATGTGACGATGGGTCTGCTGGCGGGTGCGGCATTATCCAGAAAGTCTTCAGCATCCGTGATTCTTAAGCTTTTGGCGGCAATGGCGCTGGCCGCGCTGGCAGTCTCTTTATATCTTACTTTTATCGAGCTGTTCGTGCTTCACGCGGTGTGTCCGCTCTGCGTGCTGTCGTTGCTGCTGATAATAACGACATCAGCCATCGCCGTCCGTGTGCAAATGCTGAACGCAAGAGGTAAGGATTAGCGTGACCCGGACTATTACGGCCGGGCTTTGGCTTTCACTGTATTCTTGATCCCATAGAGATATTTGATGTAGTCGATGGCGAACCTCATTAGCTCGACATCGTCTTCTTTCATTCGTGTCTGCATTTCCGGGTCAATCTCCACCACTTCGAGGAAGCGGCTTTCGAAAACGAAGCGGCGGAAGTTGTCCGGGTCATAACTGGCCATGTAGAACATCTGCTGGCGTTTATCATCGATCTTGTCCTTGGCGATGTCCTGCTTGAGCATGATGTCTTTCCACTCGCGATTCATTTCATCGTAGGAGGCCGCGTCCTGGTCCTCCCGCCATTCACTTATGGTCCAGGTCTTGTCTTCCTTGAATCCAAGGCAGTGCTCTTCCTTGACGATCACATACCACTCGTCATGGATCGGGTTTTTGTTTTCGTCGTCCATGCGGCGATGTGTCGCCTGACCCACAGGATAGTAACGGCAGGCCGCGGGTCTGTCGGAGTAGATATTGCAGCCCTCTTTGGGCGTTACGAACGGGCAATAGCGGTCTTTGTCATCGTTCATGCGCATAAAAAGGAGCGGATGCGTCGTCTTCTCATCCACTTCGAAGCGTGTGTATTTCTCGAGGAACTCCGTGCTGGAAATTTCGAGGCGCTGTTTCATCCTGATCACGTCATACGGGGTCAAAAGGATGTCGATATTGCGGCAGCATCGGGTAAAACACTCGATTCCCGGCTGACAGCTGAACTTGATTTTTGAATCCAGCTCGTACTTCTGTGGAATTACTGATTTGTTATTCAGCGTGGCCATCTATCTTCTTTCCTTGGTTATTCGTGCGGAACGATTTTTTGCAGCTTAAATATTGTAAAGGAAACTTGTGACAGGCACAAAAACGCGGACGGTCGCATTAGCTGCCGCCCGCGTAAATTGCTTAGCGATTACTACTCTATGCCCATGTCCCTGCCGGTAACCCGCGCGAAGACCAGTGCTACTGTCCTGTACACCATGTGCGCCATTTTTGAAAACGGTGCGTAGATGAACAGGAAGAGAACGCTGGCCAGGTGTATGAAATAAACGGAATAGGCTACAGGGGTATTAGCGACGCGTAGACCCCAGGCGAGAATACCGGTTACTATTACCAAAGCCACGACGCTGATAAGCAGCCAGTCGAAATACGCACCAATTCCTATTTTTGCCGCATGCTTAAAACGGTTGATGATTATCCAGCCGATGCCGATCAGGCCAGCGGCGGCACTAACGGAGCCGATCCACTTGACAGGTACCGGATTGCTCCAGCCATAAGGCGAGTGTTTGTGAAGAAGATACTCTCCTACAACGGAGATTGCGGTCGTCAGGAACAGGCCCAGGAATGCGTAAAATATGAACATGTGCGATATTTTCCTGTCCTCGGTCTCGTCGCACTTGCCGAATCGTTTGTGCGTGATGATCTCACCGAGCACCGGTCCCAGATTACTGAGCCCGCTTCCCTTCAGAGTGGCGCCTTCACTCTCTGCATGCGCCGATAGAAGCTTCCAGTACCTGCTGGTTCCCACGGCGAAAGCAAGGATGGCAAATATGAAAGCCAGCGTGAATGTGATGTCAACGGCGGGTATCGGTATGAAGTTCGAGTAGATAATCTCTCCACCGGTTTTAACGTTCTCGACTATCTGGTGCCCACTGGTATCATTAACGATCTTGCCCCTGGAGGGATCGGTCAGGCTGCTAGTGCCGGTAATTACCGCAAGCAGTATCAGGACAGGAATCGCAGCCATAAGAATCAGTGCCGACGGGCTGCCCACCCCTTTGCCCAGGATTCCAGGCCATGAGAACCGGCTGATCGTCATCTGGGCGATTGCCTGCAGTACCCGTCCCGGCTTGGCGCCGCGGGGACACTGGGCTACGCAGTCGCTGCACTGGTGGCAGAGCCAGACGTCGGGGTCGC
>JBBAAB010000226.1:0-3340 GCA_041658445.1 Thermoleophilia bacterium | reverse complement strand
TTGGACCTTTCCGGGCAACGGCCTGTGTCCGCGCTGGAGCCTCACCTAACGAGGATTAGGCTATGTACCAGTAAACTAGACCCGCGCGGGGGGGATTGTCAAGCGCAGGGGAACCGGCGTTTACTTCTTTGTAACAAACCATTAACCCGTTATTAACCTAAGCATGCAATTAACCATCTAGACTGATTTTCAATGATCACATGGAAAAAGAACAGAGGAGTTTCTGAAATGAATACGACATTCCTTCCAGCAGAGTCCCGCTCTGATTTTTTGGATGAGGTAAAAAGAAGGGTGATGGAAGTCATCAAGCAGCAGCCTGGCGTTCCCTTTTCCATTTATCTGCTCGCCGAGATGCTGGGGATCCTGCCGCAATTCATCGAAGCCGCATTCATCGATTGCGAGGGACCCGAAGAATCGCCCCGGATGCCGCGGGTTTTTCTGCATGAGTCCCAGACGAGCAAACAAGTTATCTACTTACCCTGAAATCAACGAAGGCGCCGCCGGGGAAAGCCCGGGAGTGGTGCCAACAGACTGGAAAGGAGCGCCCATGGCACAGTGTCCGTTTTGCAAGCGCGACGACATCTTCGGGGAGCAGATCAGTTACCTGAATATAATCTCCGACCATTTCTATTTCGATTGCCCGCAATGCGGGGCTTTCAGGATGACATCGCAGACCCGGAGTCTCTTGATGGAAATGCGTCAATCCGGCGCGAAAGAACTTCTCGAATGGATATTGGAGCACAACGCTACCGGCATGGTACCGATGGTCAGCGAGCATTTTGTGGCCAGGATATGCAGGAACACCAGAGAGAAAGTACTGCAGCAATGAAAGAGATCAGGTTACTGGATACCACGCTTCGCGAAGGTGAGCAGACACCCGGAGTGTCGTTTACCGTCCGGCAGAAGCTAATAATCGCGAGGTCCCTGGACTTTCTGGGAATCAACGCGATCGAAGTGGGGCGTCCCGGTGTCTCGCGCGACATCGATGAATTCATCGCGGAGGTAAAAGAGGAGCAGCTCAAGGCCGAGCTGATCGTTCATGCCCGGGCCTGCGAGCAGGATGTCGAAGCTGCGCTGGAAACGGGAATCAGCAGAATCGCGGTGTTTCTGGGAACATCGGATCCGCACCTTCATCAAAAATCGGGAACCAGTCTCGATCGGGCTTCCCGGCTGGTTTATCGCTCAGTCGAAGAGATCACGGATAACGGCCGCAAGGTCCGTTTCTCAGCCGAGGACGCCACCAGAGCCAACATAAATGTTCTGATCGAACTATGCCGGGCTGCCATCGATGCGGGCGCTGATTCGATCAGCTTGCCCGATACCGCCGGTATAGCATTGCCAGACGAACTGCGCTCTATTTTCCTCTGCGCGAAAAGTAGTTTCCCCGAGCAGTCTCTTGACGCCCACTGCCACAATGACCTCGGTCTTGCGGTAGCCAACGCGCTGGCTGCGATGGAGGGTGGCGCCGACTGCCTCCACGTAACCGTGAACGGGCTCGGAGAGCGCACCGGGATCACCCCGCTTTGCAATCTGGCCGTGGCTCTGAAAGTGCAGTATGGGATCGATACCGTAGACCTGCGCAGTATTAATGAGATCTCGCGCATGGTGTCAAAGTTCAGCGGCGTTCCCTTGCCCGAGAACCAGCCCGTTGTGGGAAAAAACGTTTTTTCCCACAAGGCGGGAGTGCACACCTCCGCGGTTTTGAAGAACCCTAAGACCCATGAACCCTACGAGCCCGGGTTGCCGAGCTGGAAAGGCAGGGCCAGTGTTTGACCTGATGATCGGGCCTGTTCATGAAGTGTGGAGCAGTCAACCCGAGCATGTCGAAGAACACGCAACTGCCCATCTACCAGGGGAACGATCATGGGATGCCCATGACCTGATCATCGCAGCGGCGCTTTTCCTCCTGACCCTGCTCTCGCGCCTGCCGTTCATGACTACGATGCTCTACGCCTGGGACTCCGTGCTTTACGCCAGGGCAATCGATCATTTTGATGTCCTGGCGCAGCAGCCCCAGCCGCCGGGATATATCTTCTATGTGGGCCTGATTTCGCTTTTCAACTACATCGTTGCCGACAAGAACGCGGCCATCGTCTGGGTTAGCGTACTCTCCTCGGCTGCGGCCGCGGCCTGCCTCTACTGGCTGGGTCAAGCCATGTTCAGCCGCCGGGTCGGCTTGCTGGCGTCACTCTTCCTGGTCACAAGTCTGAGCTATTGGGCCCACAGCGAAGTCGCTCTCCCTTATGCGCTTCTCGGATTCCTCAGCATCCTCGTCGCCACGGTGGTCTATCAGACCTGGGAAGGAAACGCGGGGTACCTGATCCCCGCGGCGGCAGTTCTGGGGCTGGCGTCCGGGTTTCGCCAGGACCTGCTGATCTTTCTGCTGCCGCTGTTCGCTGTAGGCCTTTCAGGCAAGCCTCTTTCCAGGATTTTTCTTTCACTGAGCGTTTTATCCGGCACCGTTCTCTGCTGGTATGTTCCCACCGTCCTGCTTTCGGGAGGTCTTGACGTTTATCAGACAGCTTTGTCACAACAGAGCGACTATCTGATGCGGAACGCGACCTTCCTGAGCGGCGACGGCGTCGGGTCGATCGTCGGGAATCTTGGCGCCATGGCGCACTTTTTCTTCTGGGCTGCTTCGGGAGCCCTGCCGCTTGCCGGCATGCTGGTTTACAGGCTGGTATTCCGGTGGGATGTCTGCAAGGGAGACAGGCGCCTTCTTTTCCTGGCCGTCTGGGCCCTTCCCAGCATGCTCTTCTATATTTTCATCCACGTGGGAGAGCTCGGCTATATTTTCAGCTTCCTGCCGGCTTTCCTTCTGGCCGGAGTCGCGGCGGCCGACGGTCTGTTGAGCAAAAGGATTGTACGCCCGGAGCACGTCAGAGGTCTTCCTCTTTTTGCCTATGCCCCGGCCCTGCTGATCGCCTTTAACCTGGTTATGTTCCTGTTCATCAGCCCGAAACTGAGCGCGAGCAGCCTGGCAGCCAGGGATGAGACCTTGCGCTTCGAAATCAGCGCCATCCGCGAAAATTTCAAGCCGGACTCCACCATGATAGTTGCCGTGCATGATGACCGGCAGGTTTCTTATTACCTTCCGGAATACCGCCACATCAGGCTGGATCCCATGATCAAGGAAAATGTGACCGAGCCGCTGCCGGCCGACATCAAGCAGGTCGTCATCTTTGACAAGTACCTCGAATCATCTCGGGAAGGTACGGGGAAGATATTGTCGATCACCCCCGATCGGTATCTGAGCTATATCCCCAGGGAGCCGCGGCAGAAGTCGGTCGCGCTTGATTGGCGCGACAAGAGCGTGACCCTCCTGAGCGAGGTTAATTAA
>JBBAAB010000225.1:0-3341 GCA_041658445.1 Thermoleophilia bacterium | reverse complement strand
GTCTTTCAACAAATCCTCGGCAGCAGCTCCCCCGCCGGTAAATCCACCACGCGCATCCCACCAATGGCCGTCTTCGCCGTGACCAGGCCGGGGTGTTCTGCCACCACGCGACCAATGATGGCGGCGCCTTTGCCGTATTCGTGGCCGCGCATGGCTGCTAAAACTTTTTCCGCTAAATCTTCCGGCAGGATTGCCACCAATTTCCCTTCATTGGCAATATAGAGCGGATCGAGTCCCAGCATCTCACAGGCGGCATTCACTTCGGGGCGGAGGGGTACTTTCCTCTCGTCGAATTCGATCCCCACTCTGGAAGAACCGGCCAGTTCGTTGAGCACCGCAGCCAGCCCGCCCCGCGTGGCGTCCCGCAAGCTATGGATGGAACTTTGTAGGGGCGGACGGCGTCCGCCCTTGCCCGCCGCAGCCATCATCACCTCCACCAGCCCATTCAACGGCGCGGTATCCGATTTGATCTCAGTCTCGAATGTCAACCCCTCGCGCACCGACATGATGGCGATGCCGTGGTCGCCCATCGTCCCGCTGACGAGTACCACATCGCCGGGTTTGGCATTGGCCGGGCCGATGTCCACGCCCGCCGGGATGACGCCGAGGCCGGAGGTGTTGATGTACAACCCGTCGCCGTGTCCCCTCTGGACGACTTTCGTGTCACCGGTTGCGATTTTCACGCCCGCTTTTTTGCAGGCTGCGGCGATGGCAGTCACAACATTGCCGAGTGTTTCCATCGGCAGGCCTTCTTCGAGAATAAAGCCAGCCGAAAGGAACAACGGTTTCGCCCCGCGCATGGCTAGATCATTGACTGTGCCATAGACGGCCAATTCGCCGATATTCCCGCCCGGGAAGAACAGCGGGCTGACGACAAACGAGTCGGTGGTAAATGCCAATTGCCCGGACGATGGACGATGGACGATGGACGATAGGTCAATCGCAGTGGAGTCGCCCATCTGGGCGAGCCATTCGTTATCGAAAGCCGGGGCAAAGAGATGCTCGATCAAATCGGCCATCATCCTGCCGCCCGCGCCGTGTCCCATCACGATGGTCGGGTAGTTTTGCAGTGGACGTGGGCAGGTCCAGCCAAGGAGGTTGGGTTTATCTTTATCTATATTCATCTGATACACCTGAACCTTGCGAAGGTTCTAAACCTTCGCAAGGTTTATCGTTTATAACGATAATACGCCGCGCAGGCCCCTTCCGACGAGACCATGGTCGCGCCGAGCGGTGTCTGCGGGGTGCACTCCTTGCCGAAGGCCGGGCACTCGCCGGGCTTCTTGCGCCCTTGCAGCACCAGTCCGCTGATGCACAGCGGTGACTCCTTCGTCTCGATTGCCTGCACTTCGGGGAAGCGCAGTTCGGCGTCAAAGGCGGCGAACCCCGGGCGCAGACGGTAACCCGACATGGGGATGACGCCGATTCCGCGCCAGGCACGGTCGGTCATCTCGAAGACTTTCCGGATGACGGCCTGAGCCGGTTTGTTGCCCTCGCGGCTGACAGAACGCTCGTAAGCATTCTCGACCGTGTGCGTGCCTGCCTCCAACTGCCGGACGCATTTCAGAATCCCGTGCAGCAGGTCCACCGGCTCGAAGCCGGTCACCACGATGGGGATTTTGTACTTTTCAACCAACGGCTCGTATTCCCAGAATCCCATCACCGTGCAAACGTGACCGGCAGCCAGGAAGCCGTCCACCTGCACGTCGGGTGAGTCCATCAGGGCGGCGATCGCCGCCGGGACGGTCACATGCGAGACCAGCACGGCGAAGTTGGTCAGTCCCTGGAATTTGGCTTGCAGGACGGCCATGGCGTTGGCCGGGGCGGTGGTCTCGAAACCGATGGCGAAGAAGACGACGGTCTTGCCGGGATTCTTTTTAGCAATTTCCAGGGCGTCGAGCGGCGAGTAGACGATGCGGACGTCGCCCCCGACGGCTTTAACGGCGAACAGGTCACGGGTCGAGCCGGGGACGCGCAGCATGTCACCGTAGGATGTGAAGATCACATCGGGGAGGGAAGCCAAAGCGATGGCCTTGTCCACCTGTTCGAGCGGCGTCACGCAGACGGGACAGCCCGGCCCGTGGACGAGTTCGATTTCGGGCGGGAGCATCTGGTCGAGGCCAGACTTGATGATGGAATGCGTTTGCCCACCGCAGACTTCCATGAGAGTCCACGGGCGGGTGATGATTTTTTGGATATCGGCGAGCAGTTTCCGGGTCAGGTCTGCGTCGCGGTATTCATCCAGGTACTTCACGCGGCAATTCCTTCTTCCCCCAGCGCGTCGATTTGCCTGAGCAGTTCCATCGTCTCAAGGGCTTCCTGCTCATCGAGGATGGACAGGCCGAAGCCGACATGGACGATGGTGTAATCGCCGACTTTGACCTCGGGCAGGTATTCCATGCAGGCTTCTTTAAGAGCGCCGCCGAAATCCACCTTGGCCATTTTCATGCCATTGGCTTCGTAGAGTTCAATTACTTTTGCGGGGATACCGAGACACATAAGACACCTCTAAAGTTAGACACGATGGATATAAAGGGACACGAAGGAGGAAACTTTCAAATCGCTTTCGTGCATGAGGCTGCCTCAATTCATGAATGGATAGAGGCAGCCCCAAAACACTCTGCCCAAACAACAAGAGGATGTATTTTACTACGGGTTCAGCGAGGATTAGACTTCAGATTAAACCGATCCGCAATCTGCAGACTGGCGGCAACAACTGCCTGCTCGATTTTTGGGGACAGCCCCGGCGCGATCTCCTGCGGGATAATGCCGACATCACAGACCACCACCGTCACCTTCACGCCGCCATCCTGCAATTCATGCAGCATGTTCGAGGAGGGGACTTGATGCAGGGAAAAGTCGTCTATTTTGGTGACGGGCAGCGATTCGACCGGGATCTCGTGGACGCTTCCGACCTCCTGCCCCCAGTCCACTGCATCAACGATGATGATCTCTTCGGGGCGGTTTTCGCTCAAGGTGATGGTGAAGAGCACCTTGCGCGCGCCGGTGCCTACGTCCAGCACGACCACCTCGTCGGGGAGAACGTAGCCGCGGGTGAGGTAGTCTGCCACCTCTGGCCCGAAACCGTCATTACCAAATAATATATTACCGACGCCGAGGATGAGGGTGCGGGCGCAGCAGAAGGAGGGGAGGGTATCGTGTTCTGTTATGGGTTTGGTCAGCATAAGATAGGTATTTTACTGCTTCTTGCATAAATGAGTCCACTGCAAAAAGGTCTTTAACACGAAGGGCACGACGTACACAAAGGATAAGTGATAAAGGCTTTTCCTTCGTGCCCCTTCGTGACCTTTGTGTTTAGATGGTTTTTGCAGTAGAGTCAT
>JBBAAB010000224.1:0-3352 GCA_041658445.1 Thermoleophilia bacterium | reverse complement strand
GATCCCACACAGTATTCGCAGGAGTATGGGATTGAGTTCGGTCGTCACGGACCCGTTGAGATCCGGACGTACGGTGACGGAATGCCTCCCCGGTGGTCTTCAATCCGGCGGCGCCCCGCGGCGTGGTCTCAACCCGTCCGACGTTCTGCAGGCTGAAGCCGCCTTTGCGCGCGCGGTCTCGGGTTTGCCGGGCGCACTGCGCCAGGCGGGAATGAAGCTCCTCGCTAGGCTGGTCTCACCAAACTGGCAAATGGAGTGGGGCCTGCCGCGCTGGTTGGCGGAAAGCCGGGGCCTGCCGGAGCCAACCTGCGCGACCTTAGTGACAGCCAATGTCCTCGGCCTTGGATATATCCGGCTGACGGATGATTGCAGTGACGGTCAGGCCGGGCCGCTGGGGCCTGAGGCGACCATGCGCCTGGCGCATGCCCTCTACCGCGAAGCGATCACATTCTATGAGAAGCTGATCGGTCCGCATGCCTGGTTCTGGGCACAACTCGACCGGTACTTGGTGGAATGGCGGTCTGCCGGGACCCAGATCCTGTCCGTTGATGTCCTCCACGCCACCCACGCGGAGATGCAGAGTCTGAAGCTCCTCGGGGCCCCGTTACAGATTTGCATCGCGGCGGTGTGTGCCTTGGCCAGCGAGGAGAATCAGCTCGAACGTCTGGCGTCCCCGGTAGGCAGCTGCCTGGTGGCATCCGTGCTGCTCGACCACATGTCTGATTGGAGGGACGACTTGGCCGGAGGCAGGCCGAATCTGTTCGTTCGGGCTCTCTTGGGCGAACAGCCGCCGAGGACCGAGATCGATGAATCTCTGCGCCGGATGGCAGAAGCAATGCTTCAAACGGAACGTGTGCAGACCTATCTGAACCTAGCGACGGGCGAGCTCCAGGACGCCATATCCGCCTCTCGACGGGAGCGCTTGGATGACCTCACGGAGTACCTGTGTCTCCTGGAGGAGGAAGTCCGACAGGCTGCCGACCATCTCGTCGGTGGTATTCGCTCTCTGCTTCGGCAGGGGGCCGAGCTGGTCTTTTCGGCGTAGAAAGGCAAGCGCGGCGGCCCAGTGGCAAGCCGCCTTGCGCGAGGCAGGACAGGGTCGACGGTTGGGCCCAATTCGCCACCCTATTGAGGAGAAGATGTGACATGATTGAAGACGGAGGTCTCGAGCGCTTGGCCGGTAAGGCCCTCCTGGACGAGGAGTTTCGGAAGAGGCTACTCTCCGATCCGGAAGGTACTGCCCACGCGGAAGGGGTCACCCTGACCGAGTATCAGATGAAGAATCTCAGGGCTGTCCGAACTTCGAATATCGAGGAATGGTTGACTCAACTCAAAGGCACGGTGGAGGTGCCATTGAACGCGGTGGGCAGGTGGTGAGGGCCGCTTGGGGAGGTTCAAACGCGAGGGCGAGCGCGGTCCGTCGATCTAGCGGACTAACATAGGGACCAGGTACGCCCGGGTAATTTCGATCAGGATGAAATAGATCAGGGGGCTCATCGCGGCGATGACGGCGCGAATGACGGCCGTGGTGCTGCGAAAGGGCCAATTCGGCGATTCGAGGATTGCCTTGCGCAGAGTCACCAGCGCGGTCGTGCGCGCGTTGAGATCGGAGACACTTTCGGAACGCGGGTCGACCTGCTGAACCAGAGCATCCTGTGCGGCCATGAGCTGGGTTGAGATCAGGCCGAGGGTCTTGATCTTAGCGCTGCGCATTTGCCGGTACACCCCCACCAGGGGAAGGATCAAAGTCATCAGGCTACCCACCGTGTTCAGGAGGATCAGCATGCGGCTGGCAGGGCTGTCGGGCCGCCCCAGCATCACAATGGGGATGACAATCACTCCAGCCAATACCAGACTGTGGAGCAAGCTGACCGAGCCGAACGCGAGCAGATTCTCCGGATCGTAGACATTGACGAGCAGCGGCCTGCGCGCCAGCCGACCGAGCCCGGCGGCATGCTGCACCCCCGCGTAGAGCAACCCGTAGACTAACCATCCCAGCAGACTGTACGCGAACACGATGTAGCCCGCGGCCAGCGGATCAGAGGGCATGCCGAACGATCCCCCAATGGGGGGTGGGCTATCCAAGACGACGAACAGTATGAAGTTGCCCGCGGCGGCCAACAAGAAAAGGCCGAGATCTACGGCGGTTGGACGGAAGACCATCCGCCGGACGAGGTCTTCATACTCGTTGTCATCCACCTGGACAGACGGGCGGAGCTGAGTCAGCGCCCGAATGACTCGGTCTTTCATGAGGCGTAGGCTCAGGAGCAAATAGACCATCAAGGCCGGGACGGCGAGGCGGATCGTGATCCTCGAGAGGGCGCTGGCTCCGTGCTGAGGGCCAATCAGTGTTTCCTCGAGCGCCTGCTCGCCAACGAGCAGTCCGGCCAAGATCACCACTTTGACTGCGAACGGAAACGGGATCCGGTCAAGCAAGGTCCTGGACAATGAGCGCCAACGCTCTTCCGGAGTGAGATCAGGTTTCCGAGCCAAGACCGCTACGGCCTTCCTCATGCATGTCCCGTCTCAACTGCTGCCGGTCCTGTGCCCCGAATCACCTCGCCCCGAAGGCTTCCAATCGGGGTGGCCATCGTTCCTCCGACCCACCGGTTGGGCCCAAACTAACGCCTCGCCCGGCAATTGCCCCGTTCCGTCTTCTTCGGAGACTACTATACACGAATGCCGCCCGAGAAGGCTCCGGATGGGCCTTTGCCCTTCCCGTCCATCGACGGGACGGGCATACATGCTCGCTCCATGGGATACGCTGGTGCCGCGAATGCAATCCGGGGCGGCGCGACCGCACGGGGTGAACGGACTGCAACGGGGCAATACAGGACTTCCCCCGACCCTCAGCTGGTCGGTGCATAAGGATCTTCGGAGACGCGGGACGGCCTAGCTCGTCACAGACTGGGCGCGCGCACGCAGAGCGGACAGGCGTTGACGGATCTCGGTCAGGCTCGCTTCTGTCCTGGCAATCCGCTCGCGCTCAGCGTGGACGAAGCGTGTATAGGGAGCAACGCCGTCCTTCAACCGGGCAACGGCGCTTTCCGACTCCTGGTTGAACTGCGTCGTCAGCGCGCCCAGCAGCTTCGCTCGCAGGGCCCGCATCTTTTCCCTGAAGTTGTCCTTGGCTTGCTTGCGCTTGTACGGGATCACGAAGAAACCAAGCACAGCCAGCGTGCCGGCGGCCAGCATGCCGGTGATATCGACGGCGGAAGACGCAACCGCCAGCGTGACCAGAGCGCCCAGTCCCACTGCCCCGGCCTCCAGCAACGCCGTCTGCGCCACCGCCGCCTCGACGCTTGCGGCGAGTTGGCTGGCTTCCTGATTGCGATCGTAGGTCTCGACGATT
>JBBAAB010000223.1:0-3356 GCA_041658445.1 Thermoleophilia bacterium | reverse complement strand
TGAACTTAAAGCGCATCAGGGGGCTCAAGCGCCCGGGTCTCTGCGCGGTGCTGCCGACGCCGAACAAGCCTACCATCTTCATCGACGTGGGCGCCAATTCCACCGTCAGACCCTTGCATCTGCTCGAATTCGCCAATATGGCCAGCATATTCGCCCAGGATGTGCTGGATGTGCGCGACCCGTCCGTCGGGCTGTTGTCCATCGGCGAGGAATCGATCAAGGGGGACGAGCTGGTGCTCGAAGCCCATCGCCTGATGGCGGAGTCATCATTCCTGAATTTCTACGGCAACGTCGAGGGGAACGACATTGTGCGCAACGTGGTGGACGTGGTCGTCACCGACGGCTTTACCGGCAACGTCAGTTTAAAGCTGATGGAGAGCACCTCGTCGCTGATTGTCGAGCAGGTTAAAAAAGCGGCCATGCGGAGCTTCACCGCCAGGCTCGGAGGACTGCTTCTCAAGAAGGAGCTGGGGGTTTTCAAAAAGAGCATAGACACCGAAGAGTTCTCGGGTGCTTACCTGCTGGGTGTTCGCGGCCTGGCGGTTGTATGCCACGGCAATTCCAGCCGAAAATCAATAGGCAGCGCTCTAAAAATCGCCGCGCGCGCATCGGAACAGCGGCTCATCAGCAAGTTCGAAGAGCGAATCGCGGCGATGCAGGCCGCCGAATAGATAATCCGCGCTTTAATTTTCCTTCCCTTCGTGGTAGATTTTCACCCAGCGTTATTCAGCAAAATACCAAAGCGGCACAGACAGATAAACTCGGAATAAACCGTAAGTGAAACCCATAGTCACGGAGGCAGCTGCATGACCAAAGAGGAAATCTTCGACCAAATAAAAGAGATGCTGGTAGACCAGCTGGGCGTTGACGAAGAAGACGTCAAAATGGAAGCTTCCTTCCAGGGAGACCTGGATGCGGATTCGCTGGACCTGGTCGAGATGATCATGGAGATGGAAGACAAGTTCGGTGTCAAGATTTCTGATGAAGAAGCAGAGAAGATTCGTACGGTTGGAGACGCCGTCGATTTCGTGACGGCCCGCAGCTAAAAAAAACCGGAGAGATACATACCAGAGCGTTTACTTGTGGCATCACTTGCCCAACTAGCAGATAAACTGCAGCCGGACCTCGCCCGGCAGGTATTTACCCACTCATCGTGGGCTTCTGAGCGGACCCTCTCTTACGAACGGCTGGAGTTCCTGGGCGACAGCATTCTTGGGGTTTGCATCAGCACCGCCATCTTCCGGCGTTATCCCTATTACAATGAAGGCGAACTGGCCAAGGTGCGCGCATACGTGGTGAGCCGTAGCACCTGTTCCATGGTTGGAGCAGCGCTGGAACTGTCGCGGCGCCTGGTTGAATCAGCCGAAGAGGCTGATGCTGCCAACGTGGTCCAGCTGGCCGAGAACGCCAACGTTTTATCCGCGGTCGTGGAAGCGCTCATAGGGGCCCTTTACCTGCAATTCGGCCTGGATACCATCCTCGAAGCAGTCGTTGAGGCGTTTGACGAGCATATAGCCTATGCCGCCAGCGAACACGTGGATTACAAGACTGTACTTCAGGAGGAAGTTGCCAAGGCCGGTTTCGAGGTAACCTATAGCATCATAGCTATCGACGGACCGCCGCACGCGCGCCGATTCACCTCCGAGGTGGTTCTTGAAGGTGATGTACTGGGGCGGGGGAGCGGACGCACAAAGAAGGTTTCCCAGCAGGAGGCAGCGAAGGAAGCACTGGACGTACTGCGGGCACGGAAGGAAGGTCCTTCCTGACCCCGCCGCCCGCAGCCCCAAAGGTTGCGGGCTCTTTTGTTTCAGGGTAGAACAGGGACAGGCAGAGGATAAAACAGGGCCGCCGGTTATTCATGGCCGGAAAGGTCCGTCAGCAGGCAGCCGGAAAGGAGATATATGTTTCTCAAATCTGTGAAGGCCAGGGGATTTAAATCGTTCGCCCGGCCCGTTGAGTTCGGGTTCGAGCCTGGCATCACCGTGGTGGTAGGGCCCAACGGCAGCGGAAAGAGCAACATAGCTGATGCCGTTGTCTGGGCGATGGGTGAGCAGAGCCCCTCCGCGGTGCGTGGCGCCAGCATGCAGGACGTCATCTTCTCCGGAAGCGACAAGATGGCACCGGCGGGCATGGCCGAGGTCGAGATACTCCTGGACAACAGCAGGGGTGTGCTCCCGATAGAATTTTCCGAAGTGCTCGTCTCACGGCGGCTTTATCGTGACGGCGAGGGCTCCTATTTCATCAACCGTTCAGCCTGCAGGCTTATCGATGTAGCCGAGCTTCTGTCGGACGCCGGCCTGGGCCGCGATGGCCATTCCATAGTCAGCCAGGGCAAGGTCGATTCAATCCTCGAGAGCAAGCCCTACGAGCGGCGTTCTCATATCGAGGAGGCGGCCGGCCTGGGCAAGTTCAAGAAACGCCGTCACCGCGCCGAGCGCAAGCTGGAGGCGGTGCGCCGCAACCTGGTGCGTCTGGCTGACATCGAGGACGAACTCAAGACGAATCTGCGTCCGCTCAAGCGTCAGGCCACGGCGGCGGAGCGTTCCTCCAAACTCGATCTGCAGATAGCGGTTGCGCGCACAAAGTTGATCAAGGGGAAGCTGGCCGAGCTTACCGCTGAACTCCAGGCTGCCGAGACGGCCTCTCGCGACGCCGGCTCCCGCAGGCAGGAGCTTGAAGCCGAGCTGGCTTCGACCGCCGAGGAGCGGCGCGCAACGGAAGAGCTTTTATCCGCCTCGCTACAGGAGCACAAGCGGCTTGCGGCGCGTTTTTACAGTATGAAATCCCAGCAGGAAAATCTTGCGCACAGGCGGGAGTCGGTCGCGGAGAGACGCGAGACGCTCGTCCAGGCGGCCGGCCGTGCCCGGGCGAAAATGGATAATTTCCGTGGACAGATGGAGAGGGTTCGCGTCGAGCTCGAGCGTGCCGAGACCGAGCACAGGGAGGATACGGCGAGGTTAACGCAGATCGAGGAAGAGCTGTCCGCAAGAGCGTCGGAACTGTCCGCGATCGAGGAGGAAATCAACCGCAGGCGTCAGGCCACTGAGGAAAAGACACGCAAGGCCGGCGAGCTTACCGCCTTGCGCGACCGTTTTTCGCATCAGATCGAGTATCTCGGACAACGCAAGCAGAAGCTCGCGGCCGCCATGGAAGGCGCGATAAGCGAAACCGAAGCGCACCGTCGCGAGCTGGACGGTCTCGAGCAGCAGGTCGCTGCCGAAGAGGCCAGGATGGCCGAGCGGCGGGAGATAACAGCCGCGGCCGAGACTGAACTGACAGAGCTGAACGCAAGGCGCGTTGAGCTGGACTCAAGCCGGCAGGAGATCACGTCTCAACTGCGGAGCGTCGGCGAGGAT
>JBBAAB010000222.1:0-3358 GCA_041658445.1 Thermoleophilia bacterium | reverse complement strand
GACCACGCCGATACCGAACAGAATCGGCGCGACGTCCGCCCGGCTCAGCGTCGCAACGGTGGCCCGGATCGGCGCCAGCGGTCCGCTACGGACGACGACCCAGACCAGACCGGCCACCAGCGCAATGCCTGCAAGGATGAAGCCGAGGCTTCGGTTAAAGGGTAGTTTCATCATCGATTCGCCAAAGAAGTGAGGGGGTGGTTGAGCGCTAAGGCCGGACTTACCTGGCTCCCAGGCCCATGCGCGACAGCAGTCTATCCCTGACGATGAACTGGTGATAGAGCGCGGCCAGCACATGCAGGGCGATCAGCCCCATGGCGACGCGGGAGAGGATGCCATGCACCTGCCGCGGAGTGAAGCTCTTGAAATCCTCGGGCAGGACGCCGCCAAAAAATACCGCATCCAGCGCTCCGCTTTGCAATGCCAGCAACATGCCGCTCATTGCCATAAAGAGGATGACCAGATTGAGCAAGACGTGACCGGCGTGCGCGAGCTTTTCGCCGGCAGCGGCGGCCGGGGCCGGATAGGCGCGCCCCAGGCCGATGCGGATCAACACCAGCAGGCCGGCCAGGCCGCCGAGGATCATGTGGATGCGCAGGTTGCCGATCTTCTCTGCCGTATTCGGCAACTCGGCCAGCACCAGACTGCCGGTGGCAAGCATGAACACGATCAGGACGGTAGCCAGCCAATGGATGGCGATCCGGGGCTTGGCATAGCGAAAAGTTTGCATGGGACTGCTCCGATTGGAATGAATGGCCGGATTGTCGGCCATCACCGCCGGTCGTGTTGGCGATTTTGGTAACGCAATGTGACAACGTGCGACCTGTCATCGAGTCTTACAAAAATGGGGTGCTAGGCACGGTGGAGAAATATTTGAGGAATCAGCCGCCGAGCATTGCCATGACGACCAGGGTATTTGCCGAGGACATAGTGTGTTGCTTTGCCATGGAGATGGATGGCCTTTTGACCAGACCCACAATCCCGACGTGACGTGATGTTGGGCAGAAATCCGGTCGATCCTCAATGACTCCAAGATGCGCAACCGGTCAATCGATACGCTGCCGGCATATTAGTCAAACGGGTGCATTGTGCCCAGTGGCCGAGTCAAGCTCGACGTTGAAAAGTGGCCGCTCAGGTTTGCGACATCCGGTCCTACGACCCTGCAGAGAAAGCTCACGGGTGACCGATGCCATAGCGATTGTTGTCCCTGGCGACGACGTTTTGCCTGCCGATCTTTTCGGCCCACCAGCGAAGCTCTGCCATCCGATTCTTAATCGTGCCGGCGGCGAGACCCTCCATCTTCCAGCGCTCGACAAATCCCTCGACGTGCTTCGGTTTCAGGCCGGCGACAACCATATGCCGAAGGCCCAGTTCCTGGAGTTGGTTGGCGATCTGGTCGAGCGCGCGCGATCGTGCTGCATGGCATAGCTGCCGTCATGATTGCGATCGCAGCGCTGCTTCAGCGCGTAGTTCAGATCCCGCATCTCGTCCTCGCCAGGTTCAATTCCTTCTGCTCTTTGCTGCTGCCCTTTGCAATTTTGCTGGTGTGTGAAGCCTGTCCGGTAAGTGTTTCTGTCCGTCCCGAACGCCTAAGCGTGGCGGGAGATTCGAGGGACCCGGGACACCACTCCCGTTTCGTGCCGTTTGCTTTGCTGCTTGCCACCGCGGCACGCGGCATTGGCGTCGATGGCGCTTCCTGTGGGAAGTCGATTCATCGGGTGAGCCATTGACCCAAGGCTCGGAGGTGCGCCATAGCGGCGCGGCTTTGGACTTAGCCTGCAGGGAGCAGGCGAGTAGAAGGACCGTATTGCGCGGTCCAGCATGACGACGGGTCAGGGAGCCCGTCACTTGGGGTCATCACTTGCGCCAGCGACTGGAAAGCCTTGTTGGCTGGGGCATTGAGCGCGTCGTCACTACCGGCTCGCGCCGCGGTAGTGACGACGCGATTGGCGCAGAACTGCTGCTGTTTGGCGCGGACAGCGTTGCAGCAGAGATCGCACTGGCTGGCGCCACTGCGATTGGTCGGCGCGATCCTGCCTCGTGTATGCCACACGCGGCACGCCTGGCGCAGAACAGTGCTGATTGAAGCAGAGGGTGCCGCTGGGGCGGTTGAGTAGGGCTGTCACGCGCGAATGCGGGTGAAGCTTGATTGCGACCGCGTACTTGTCGAGCGGGGTCGCGGTAGAACGTCAGCCGTTGCAAATTGGCTGGATGCTGTGCGGACTTTGACTACGGGCTTACGACTATCTCCGTGCCTTGCGGCTGCCGGCTTCCAGGAGATGAGTCCGGCTTTGGCGCTCGACGGTGCGAGCAAGGGCGATGCGCTTACGGGCATCAAGCGGGCTGAAGGAGCCACCTGTACGATCACCGGTGTGACCGAGTCGCCTCTGGAGAGTTCCCGGGATCAGCCGCTTGAGAACCGCGACCTGGTGTTGGCAGCGCCGCGCAGATCCTTTGTTTTGCATTGCGCTTTGAATTGGTGCTCCAGCAAAGCCTCAAATCGGCTTGCAGCGTTCGCCAAGATCTGCTCTACGCGCAGGGGTCGGACGACGAATCATTCGATCAACCCCGGTTACCCACCGCCCGATCCGCGCGTGCCAGAGAGGGGCCGCACGCATCGGCCCGTGGATAACCGGGAATCTCGCAGCGGTGATGGCCGCAGGCGTTCCACTCTCGATTGGTAAATTTGTCCCGCTGTCAAGGGGTAATGGGAGCCTCATCGAGGCTCCGATTCGGGCCCACAAGTGCCGCGTGGGATGGAAGGATGTTGCCGTCTTCCACTACCAGCCACGAGGTGACGAACATGACGCAAACAATCCAGCGTGAGCCTGCATTCCTTCGACGCAGGCAGGTCCAGACGCGCACAGGACTTTCGCGCAGCACGATCTACCAGTACATCAAGGACGGCGTCTTCCCGAAGCCCGTGCCGCTCGGGCCGCGCGCCGTCGGCTGGCTCGAGTCGGAGGTGAGCGAGTGGATCGCCGCGCGGGTGAAACTCGCCCGGGACGGCGGCCGGCCGTCGGCGTAAGGCTGCGAGTGCATGGCTGCCGATGCGACTGCAATGGCCGGGCGACCGTCCCTGACACCGGTCCTTGCCACCGCCGAAGTCATTGACCGGTTTCGAGCGGCGCTCGCCGCGCGCGACATCGTTCCGCCCGAGACAGTCATCGCCGACGGCAGCATTCACCGTTGCGATGTCGCGGGCAAGAATGGCAAGGACGACGCGGCCTACCTGCTCCACCTGGATGGCATTCCTGCCGGCGGACTGGAGAACTGGAGCGATGGCAAGGGATGGGAATCCTGGCAATTCGACATCGGGCGTGCACCGACGCCGGCGGAACGCGCTACGCTGCGCGCC
>JBBAAB010000221.1:0-3372 GCA_041658445.1 Thermoleophilia bacterium | reverse complement strand
CGATTTCGTCTACATGAACATGGATATCACCGACTACATCGATGTCCCCGGCAGGGTCGACTACATCTATCACCTGGCCTGCCCGGCCAGCCCCATCGACTACCTGCAGATACCGCTGCATACGCTGAAGGTGGGCGCGGTGGGCACGAGAAACGCCCTTGGTCTGGCAAAGGCCAAGCGCGCCCGTTTCCTGATCACCTCGACATCCGAGGTCTATGGTGATCCGGAAGTTCATCCCCAGACCGAGGATTACTGGGGCAACGTCAATCCCATCGGTCCGCGCAGCGTCTACGACGAAGCCAAGCGCTACGCCGAGACCACGACGATGGCCTATCACCGTCAGCAGGGGCTGGATACTCGCATCGTCAGGCTCTTCAATACCTACGGCCCGAAGATGCGGCCCTATGACGGCCGCGCCGTACCGACTTTCATACGCCAGGCGCTGGAAGACAAGCACCTCACCGTCTTCGGCGACGGCAGCCAGACCCGCAGCTTCTGCTACGTGTCGGATCTGGTTGAGGGCATCGTCGGCATCATGAACTGCGATTATCACGGCCCGGTCAACCTGGGAAATCCGGGAGAATACACAATCAAGCAGCTGGCGGAAATGATCATCGAGATGACCGGCAGCAGTAGCAAGGTCGTATATCAGGTACTGCCGACGGACGACCCCAAACGCCGCCGTCCCGACATCTCGCTGGCAAAGAAGCTGACCGGCTGGGAACCGACAATCCTGGTCGACGACGGCCTGAAGCGGACGGTGGAATGGTTCAAGGAATACTTCAGGGAAGAAGGGACGTTCTAGGGGGGCGGTTGATTGTCATCCCGAGCCGGCCTGTCGCCCCGAGCCGGCCCATTGTCATCCCGAGCCGCAGGCGAGGGATCTGCTCTTAATAGAGCACCCGAGCATCTGTCATCCCGAGCCGCAGGCGAGGGATCTGCTCTTCGTAGAACACGGGCGGATGTGGCGTAGTTGGTAACGCGTCAGCTTCCCAAGCTGAAGATCGCGGGTTCGATCCCCGTCATCCGCTCCAAAAAGGTTAAATCCTTGTCGTCCCTCTTGCCGAAGTCCCCTCCTTCACAACACAACAAATCGACCCCACCCCAAATGGTTATAAGCTGTCAGCTGCGCGCAAATAACCCCAGGAGGCACAATGAAAACCAACCTCGGCCCACGCAACTGCCTGTATCCGATGCCGACTACGCTGGTGGGCGCCACGGTGAACGGCAAACCGAACTTCATCACTATCGCCCATGTCGGAATCGCTACTCCCGGCTCCATTACACTGGGCATGGGCAGGACACACTACAGCAACGCCGGCATCCGCGAACATGGGGTTTTCAGCGTCAATATCCCCTCGGAGGACCTCCTGGAAAAGACCGATTGCTGCGGGCTGGTTTCGGGCAGGGAGATCGACAAGGCTTCGCTGTTCAGCATCTTCTACGGCGAACTCGACCGCGCCCCGCTAATCGAGGAATGCCCGATCAACATGGAGTGCCGGCTGGTCAAAACTGTCGAATTCCCCACGCACGACCTCTTCATAGGTGAGATCGTGGCCACGCACTGCGATGATGAGGTCCTGGAGGACGGGGTGGTCGACTTCGCCCGTGTCAGGCCGCTGCTTTTTGTCATGAACGACCGCTCCTACTGGCGTCTCGGCGACAGGTTTTCACAGGCGTGGAGCGCTGGCATGGAGCTGCGCAAACGGTTAAAGGCATCGGATTGAGCGCCGACTCCAGGATTCCCGCCGCCAGGTGTGTCATCTGACACACCCTATGTAGCAAAACCTGTTATTTTAATCAGGTTTCCCTGACAGACAGCCTTGTCGAGCACCATTTGATCTGCCGGAATCAAATCCCTCTGAAGTAAAACCCCAGCAATATCGCATATTTCAAATACATCATCTTCATCCCCGCCGTTGTTGGCACGCTTTTTGCTCATAAAACGTGTACAGACCGGACCCCCAGAATTTCACACTATCAGGAGGATGAAGAAAAATGCAGACACGTGGCAGGTACAAAATGAGATATATTTTGATTTTTTCACTGGTGATGGTTCTCAGCCTTGCCATGGGCTCCCTTGCCATGGCAATCACCGGTGATACCACCGCTCCAACAGTCACCAGCGTCACCCCCGCCAACGGCAGCACGATTTATACCAACGGTAGCTCGACGGTCTATTACCAGCTCGGCAACACGACCCCCATGGTGATCAAGGCCGACTACAGCGATGAAGTCGGCGGCAGCGGCGTCGATGTCAACAGCGTCATGGTTCACCTCGATGGCGGCAACATGCTTATGAACTGCCTGGCCGCCACCACGACTCACGTGGAATGTACCGCGACCGCGGCTGACCTGTTCCCCGGTACGCATCCGCTCGATATTTATGTAGCGGACATCGACGGCAACCTCACCATGAATCGTACCTGGGTGACCGTTACTGTCGATAATGCAGCGCCGACATATTCCAACCTGACGCCCGCCGATGGCAGCACCATCCTCACGTCCCAGCTGAACAGTCTCAGCACCAATGACATGAGCGCCCTGCGCATCGATTACGATTTGACCGACCCGGCTCCCTCGAGTGGCTGGTCTCCGATGTCCCATATCAACGAAAGCGTCCCACCGGGCGTCATGGGCGCCATGATCTCGAACACATCATGCGTAAAAACACCTACCGCTACCGACCCGACCCACTATTCGTGTCAGATGAACAGGGCATCAAAATTGCACCTGGGTGACAACACGCTCTCGATCCTGCTCAAGGACAAGGTAGGCAACACCAGCAGCGATTATACGAACGCCGCGACACTGAAGCACTACACGGTCGTTGACAACGTCGCCCCGGCGGTAAGCGGCCTCATCGCCAACGCGACGACGATCTCGGCAAACTACAGTGACCCGAATCCCACCGGCGCCAATTCCGCGAATCTGAACAGCGGCATCAACGCCGGCACCGCGATGGTCCACGTCGATGGCGTCATGATCATGATGGGCTGCACCGCGACCGCCACCGGCATCAGCTGTCCGACACCTTCGGGCCTGTCGGTCAGTCCGCATTCAATCGAGGTAATCGTCTCCGATGCGGCCGGAAATACCGGAACCAGCACCATCTCCTATACACCGCCATGCACACCAGGCAAGCCGTCGCTGTCACTCAGCAGGCAGGGCACGTCATGGGGCAGCTACGCCGATTACCTGGCGCGCGAGCTCACGGTTCAGCTTGCCGTCAACAATACCGGGATTGACGCCGCCAACAGCGTCGCCATCACCGGCGCGACCAGCACCAACGGCGTGACGCTCTCGACCCCGGTCCCGATCGCTCTGGGTACGGTCGCCGGTGGCGCCTCCGCGGCGACCACCGTCAAGTAT
>JBBAAB010000220.1:0-3409 GCA_041658445.1 Thermoleophilia bacterium | reverse complement strand
AAGCGTCCCCGAAGCATAGCGAAGGGGAAGGCGAAAATCCGTCAGGGGGTTATCGCGATTTTTTGCAGAAATAAGACATCCCCCGTCCGAGGTGGGCGGGGGATGTGGCTGTCCAGATTGTGATTGGTCAGGGCGCAGGCGTTTCTGCCTAGGCCGGCAGGCCGATAATGATGGTGTCCACGCCGCGGCCGGCCACGGTTTTGCGGACGGCGCGCAAAGTGATCTGTTTTCTGTAGGATGCGGTAATCTCGTCGCCGAAGGTGGCGCGCAGAAAGTCCTGATTGGTGCTGGTGAGGATCAGTCCCTTCTGTTTTCCGGTGAAATACATCACGGGCTTAATCTCTTCCTGGCCGGGGCGGGGGTGAACGGTCTGGAACTCGATCCGGTCCACGGTGGCCGGGACGGTCTTACCTGCTGGCAGGTGGGCGGCTTTCAGGTAGGGGTCGAGGTCGGACCAAGTGCGGGGGGGCTTCGAAAGGATCTTATTGTGTGCCTTCATTTTACTTATACTTTAAATAATTTCATATGTTTTTTTTTATGACATCTGTCACTTCTTCCTTTCCTGTCCCTTGGATAAAATAGATTCTCGATGGACTCCAAGGCGTTTTACCCATTACGATCAGGAGAAAGGCATGAATAATAAGCTCAAGAAAACTGGCGGCAAGTATCGGATTGCCTGGCTTCCGGGGGATGGGGTGGGGGTGGACGTGCTCGAGGCGACGAAAATTGTCTTGGACAAGATCAATTTAAATGCCGAGTACATCCACGGCGATATCGGCTGGGAATTCTGGTGCAAGGAAGGCGATGCCCTCCCGGCCCGCACGATCGAGCTGCTGAAGAAGGTTGATGCCGCCATGTTTGGCGCCATCACCTCCAAACCGGTCAAGACGGCCGAGGCCGAATTAATTCCGGAATTAAAAGGCAAAGGTTTGACCTATCGTTCACCCATTGTGCGGATGCGCCAGTTCTTCGACCTCTATAATTGCCTGCGCCCATGCAAGGGTTATCCGCATAACCCATTGAATTATAAAGAAGGCATCGACCTGGTGGTATTTCGCGAGAACACAGAAGACCTGTACGCTGGGGTGGAATTCAACCCGGTACCCGCCAATGTGGCTGCGGTCTTGGCTCAGGAATCGAAACCCTTTGCCCCCTTCAAGGATTTGCCCGGAGACCAGTACGCCATCTCCGTCAAGGTGAATACGCGGAAGGGGTGTGAACGCATCCTGCGCGCGGCTTTCGATTTCACCGGGAAATTCGGCCGCAAGAAAGTGACCGTTGTGCATAAAGCCAACGTGGTGCGCGCCACCGACGGCCTGTTTTTGGACATCGCCAAGGAAATCGCCAAGGAGTATCCCGAGATCCAGATGGACGAAGCGAACGTGGACGCAATCTGCATGTGGCTCTTGAAGAATCCTCACAACTATGACGTATTGGTGGCACCCAATCTGTATGGAGATATCATCTCCGACCTGTGTGCCCAAATGGTGGGCGGGCTCGGTTTCGCGTGCTCCGGGAATATCGGTGACAAGCTGGCAGTCTTCGAGCCGAGCCACGGATCGGCACCCAAATATGCCGGCCAGTACAAGGTGAATCCGATCGCCTCCATCCTGGCCGCCAAGATGATGCTCGACTGGCTGGGGGAGGACCAGAAGGGCGCCGCAGTGGAAAAAGCTGTGGCGGAAGTGATCAAGGAAGGCAAAGTCAGAACATACGATATGGGCGGTTCCAGCACGACCCTGGAAATGGGGCGGGCGATCGCGGACCGGTTATAGGGTTCTTCCCGTATGCTGTGCATAGATGATTAATTTCAGGAGAAGATGAATGTGAATAAAACCAGCATTTTGAAAAAAGCCATCTTGGAAAGGAGGGCGGTCGTGGTACCTGGCTGCCACGACGCCCTGTCTGCCAAGATCATCGAGGCATGCGGGTTCGAGGCTGTCCAGATCTCCGGTTACGGCATGGCCGGCTCGTTCCTGGCGAAACCGGATGTGGGCCTGGTACAGATGAAAGACATCCTGGATATTTCGTGGAACATTGTCCAGGCCGTGGAAATTCCGGTCATGGCCGACATGGATACAGGTGGCGGCAACGCGGTTAACGCGGCTTGGATCGTCGAACGCCTGATCCCCATGGGACTGGCGGGGATGAATATCGAGGACCAGGTCTTTCCGAAGCGCTGTGGTCACATGGCGGGCAAGGAGATGATCTCTTCAGAGGAAATGGCCGGGAAAGTGCGCGCCTGTGCGGAAACGCGGGACAGGCTGGACAAGGACTTCATCATCAATGCCCGGACAGACGCTTTCGCCGTGGCAGGTCTCGACGAAGCCATCCGCCGCTGCAACCTATACCTGGAGGCTGGCGCCGACCTGGCCTTTATCGACGGAATCCGCACCCGGGCCGACATCGAAAAAGCAGTGAAAGCGGTCAAAGGTCCCTTGTCGGTGAACCTGATGGATGCTATCTCGGGCATGAAGACCGAACTGATCCCAATTCCGGAGCTGGCTAAGCAGGGGGTGGGCCGGGTCTCCATCCCGGTGGCGTCTATCATGGTCGCCCACAAAGCCCTCAAGGATTTCTTCACCGCGCTCAAGAATTCCCCCACAGGCATCCTGGCAGGCCAGACCCAATGGGTCAATTCCTTTGAGGAATACACGGATTTCGTCGGTTTGAAGGAATATAGAAAGATGGAAGACGCCTATCTGCCGACGGAGCGCGTCGAGACCAAGTACAAGGGCCAGGCAAAGATCGTTGGTTAGCATCCAGGGTAAAACGCAGGAGGTGCTTATATGGGAATGACAATGGTGGAGAAGATCCTGGCCAGGGCGACCGATCAATCCCACGTGAAGGCGGGGGATGTCTTGGAGCCCCGGGTCGATTTGGCGATGTCGCATGAAAACGGAGCCCTGGTAATCAATCAGTTCCAGGAAATTTACCAGGGTACCGGCCTGGAGGCCAGGGTCTGGGACCCCGACAAGATAGTCTTGATCTTCGATCATCGGGTGCCGGCGGAAAGCGCCAAGACCGCCACGAATCAGAAGAGGATCCGTGAATTTGCTGCCCTGCAAGGGATCAAAAAATTTCATGATATCCGTGGAGATGAAGGCGGCATCTGTCATCAGATCCTGCCGGAGAATGGTTATGTCAATCCCGGGCAGGTCGTGGTCGGCACGGATAGCCATACCACGAGCCATGGTGCGCTGGGAGCCTTCTCGTTCGGCATAGGGGCTACGGAAATGGCCTCCGTCTGGGCCCTGGGGCGAATCCTCAACGTCGAAGTTCCCGGAACGATCAAAGTGGAGGTGCACGGTGACTTGCAGATGTATGTCCTGCCCAAGGACCTGATCCTCTACCTGATCGGTCAGATCTCCGCCCAAGGTGCCAACTTCAAGGTCATCGAGTTCCACGG
>JBBAAB010000219.1:0-3412 GCA_041658445.1 Thermoleophilia bacterium | reverse complement strand
GGAGGAACAGCCGAACACGACCGTGGCGGGGTCCGACAGCTGGCAGTCGGGAACCCAGGCTCCGGTTGAGGAAATACATTACACGGTGCCGTCAGGCCGAAGCGGCAACTACTGGATCGTCATCAAGAATTACAGCGCTGCCGGCGACGCGGTTTTTCAGCTATATACATACCCGAAGACGATCCAGTACCAGGTGGCCGCGGGCAGCCTCGGTGGTCAGCCCACTGACTCAGCCGACGCGATGACAGTCGGAGCCTTGCCTGTAAACGGCTCCAGCATCGAGGTTTTCAGCTCGCGTGGACCAACTATCGACGGCCGTATCAAACCCGATATCACGGCGCCCGACCGGGTCTCCACCTATACGTATGGGCAGGCAGGTTTCTGGGGAACGTCGGCCGCGGCGCCACACGTGGCCGGAGCGGGTGCGCTTGTGAAAGGCGCCCGCGCATCCTATGCGCCGTCGCAGCTGCAGGGCTTCCTCGAATCCAGGGTCATCGACCTGGGCGCGGCCGGCAAGGACAATTTGTACGGCAGCGGCAAACTCACGCTGGGCATGATTCCTGATTTTACGCCACCCAGCATAACCAGCGTTAATCCGTCCGGGAACATATACTCGAACTCGGCAGCGGTGACCGTCTATTACGCGGACGTCGGCAGTGGCATCAACACCTCGTCGGTCCATGTCACGCTCGATGGATCCGGGCTTGCCGGTTGCACCATCACCGGAACTTACGTGAGCTGTCCGGTCGCCGACCTCAAGGCTGGGACGCATACAATCGGCGGTTCGGTGGCCGACAACTCTGGAAATTCAAGTCCGATCAGCGGCTCATTCAGCCTGGTCTGCGGCTCTCCCCAGATCACTCTTGGAATGCCGCAGCCTTCCTGGGGCAGCTACGCTGACTATCTTGCCCGCGAACTTTCGGTAAGCTATTCGATGTGCAATAACGGTGACACCGGGGCATATGGCATCCAGATCGAAGGAAGCATAAATACGGACAGCGTCTTTCCGGCGTCTGTGACGCCCCTGTCGATTGGAGACATACCTGGCGGTACGTCAGACTGTCTTACACTGACTATAAAATACGTTGTACCGTCAGGCGTGAACTCTTTCAAATCCAATACCTTCGTGACGATGAAGGATGCCTGTGGTACCGGCTATGCCTTCCCCGGCGTCTATCCAGGCGCCTGATCCGTTTCAACGGCAGGCTTAACCTGGTTCGCAGTCCTGTATGATTTGATCCTAAGCTGGCATCAGTCGGCGTGCTCACGGTTCGAGGACGAAGTTGTTAATCCATCATGGTTGATAATAACGATAAAATTGACACAATAAACGGTGGCCGCGTCGAGTCCACGGACGCGGAAAGCCCCGTGGCAAATGCGGGCATCGTCGCGGGTGACGTCGTGCTTTCACTTAACGGCCATGTTCTTCACGATGTCATCGACTATCAGTTCTACCTGGACAGCGGACCTCAGGAGATGGAGATCGACCGGGACCACACGCGTCTGATAAAAGTGATGGATTGTGATGAAGGCGATGACCCCGGAATAAAGTTCTCGTCTACGATATTCGACCATGTGCGGACCTGCCGGTGCGGCTGTATCTTCTGTTTCGTCGACCAGCTCCCCCGGGGGCTAAGAAAGTCCCTTTACCTGAAGGACGATGACTACCGCCTGTCATTTCTTTACGGGAATTTCATCACATTGAACAATCTCGAGGAAGAGGACATGCTGCGCATCGAAGAGCAACGCTTGGGCCCGCTGTACGTTTCAGTACATTCAACCGATCCGGAAATCAGGGCGGTGGTTATGGGGTGCGGCAGGGACAAGGCAGCGGAAGGCCTGAAAAATCTCGCCAGACTGGGGGAGGCCGGTATAGGATTACATACTCAGGTTGTGCTCTGTCCGGGCATAAACGATGGCGAGGCCCTGGAGAGTACGGTCAGCGAAATTGCGGACAGGTACCAGGGAATAAAGAGTGTTGGCATCGTGCCCGTCGCACTCGACATGGGATTTCTGAAAAAGCGCATGACGTCCGGCCTGCGCGCGGTCAATGGTGATGACAGTAAAAAAATTGTCAATCTGGTCAGGGAGAAGCAGAAGGAATATCGCGCGCAGCGCGGCCATGGTTTCATCTACGCCGCGGACGAGTTCTATTTCAAGGCCGGTCTACCGCTGCCGCCGGTTGCTGACTACGACGATTTTCCGCAGTACGAGAACGGCATAGGCATCGCGGCGGGTTTTTTGGAGGATGCGGAGGAACTGATCGCGCGTCTGGTCAGTGACATGGCGGCGGATACCCGTGTCTTCCTGCTTTCGGGAAACCTTGCCGCCGAAATGATGAAAGAAGTCTGCTTGAATCTCTCACGCCTGATGGGCCGGACTATAGAGCCGCTCGTCTGCGAAAATCGCGTTTTCGGGCCCCATGTCACGGTCACGGGACTTCTTGGTGGCCATGATGTCATCGTAGCCGTTCGCGCCGCCGGCCTCACTCGCGGCGATATTCTCATTATAACGTCTTCCTGCCTGGATGGCGGCGCCGAGCCACGCTTTCTTGACGACATCACCTTGACGGAACTGGATGAGATACTCGATTGCGGCATCATGGTCTGTCCCCGCTAGATACGAGCCGTTTCCAGAAAACTCAGGGACACCATACCGATTTCGCCAATCTCCACATACTCCCGCGTCAACAGTGATAAACTTCCAACCATGACCAGACTTCCAAAAGTTGTCATAGTAGGCTATCCCAACGTGGGAAAATCGACGCTGCTCAACCGGCTTACCGGCAGTCGTGAGGCCGTAGTGCATAAACAGGCCGGTGTCACCCGGGACCGTAAGGAACTCCTGGTCGAATGGACCGGTCGCGCCTTCACGGTGATCGACACCGGCGGCGTTGATACGGCCGACCGGCGAGAGATGGCCCGCCAGATTCGCTCCCAGGTGGAAGCGGCGCTCGGTGAAGCGGAACTCGTACTGCTAGTGGTCGATGGAACGACAGGCATCGGCCCGGGCGACGAGGACCTGGCGCAGATAGTACGCAAGAGCAAACGCCCCGCCTTTCTGGTGGCCAACAAGATCGACGACTTCAACCGTGTCGACCTTATCCACGAATTCCACGCTCTCGGCATGGGAGAGCCCGTGCCGGTCAGCGCCCTGCATGGTACCGGCAGCGGTGACCTGCTCGATATGATCGTCACCCAGCTTGAGGAATCGGGCGTTTTGCTCGAATCAGAGGCGCGAGAGGAGATCGGCGTCGCCATCGTCGGGCGTCCTAATGCCGGCAAGTCGTCGATGGTGAACCGGCTGCTCGGTCAACAGCGCGTCATCGTCTCCGCCGAACCCGGCACCACCCGCGACAGCATAGACACCGTTTTCGAGGCGGGCGATGCCACCTACCGGCTTATAGATACGG
>JBBAAB010000218.1:0-3418 GCA_041658445.1 Thermoleophilia bacterium | reverse complement strand
CAACCTTTGGTTTGGTCTAGCCGAAGGCCGCGCGGAGGGGCGGGAGTCAGGCAGAGTGCACATAAGGCGCCTTATGTGCACTCTGCCGGTGCCTGGCGAAGGTGAAGCCTTCACCGGGCAGACTCCCGGCCCGAAGCCGCTTCCGGAGGGCGGGGGCGTGGAAGGGTTGACTGGAGAGCTTGGAGGAGGATAGTTTAGAGTGGTGGGATATCCCACCGGAGGGTACGCGATGAACCAGGTGAAAGAATATGATGCCAAGGTGGACGTGAAGCGCCGGGTCACCCTCCGGGGAGCCTCGTTTGAGCACTACCATGTGAGGGAGTACGACGACGGCCGGATTGAGCTGGAGCCGAGGCAGCTGGTGGCTCCGTTTGAAATCTCGCGCCTGAGTCTGGGGATGATGGACCAGAGCATGGAGAACTTCGGCAAGGGCCAGGTCAGCGATCCTGTCGACCTGAGCGCGTTCGGCGGGAACGAGTAGCCGTTGTTTGTCATCAGGCTCGGCGTTCCCGAGATGAAGGCCCTGTGGGATGACCTGGTCACGAAGGCGAACCAAGGAAAGCTCAGCAAGGACCAAACGGCGTTGCACAAGAAATGGGGCAAGGCGATGGCGTTCCTTGCCAACGATCCCAAACACAGCGGGCTGCAGAGCCACGAGATCGACTCACTGAGCCGCCGGTACGGGGTGAAGGTGTGGCAGTCGTACCTGGAGAACAACACCCCGGGAGCCGGACGTCTGTACTGGGTCTATGGACCTGGAAAAGGTGAAATCACGGTGATTGGGCTGGAGCCCCACCCTGAGAGCAAGAAGAAAGACGCCTACGAGAAGGTACGGCTGTCGGCGACGGGGTCAGAGCTATAGGGGCTCGGCCGCAGAGGTCTGAACCTTGGCGTGGGAATCGATGGCATCGTCGAGATTGCGCAGGATGCGCTTCTTCTGAGCCTCGGGAAATGTCTCGATGACAGCCAGCCTTTTGAGGAACCGCAGACTGATCTGAGCGGCATCTGTGTCATCTTTGACGAGACCAAGAATGTCATCAGCAGAAACCTTCAGCGTGGCGGCGAAACGGGCCACCATCTCGTCATAAAGCCTCAGCTTGCCGTTCTCATAGTCGGAAACCAGGTTCTGGACAATACCGATCTGATCGGCGAGTTGGCGCTGGGTAAACCCCCGCATTTTACGAAACCGAGCAAGTCTCTGGCCAATGGATTCTTCTGAGGGAGAGACCTGGGGCAAGGTCTGTTTTGGCACTCTGGGCATGAGCGTATTATACGATATTCTAGTTGACATTGATCGTATGGTACGATATTCTAGAATCTAGAAATAGCCCTTGACACGGTTTCTTGAAAGAACCTGTTCAAGGTCACAACCTCCGCCGTTGGCGGAAAAAAAGAACCCGCTCCCCTGCCTGGTCTTGGCGGATTGAACAGGGGAAACGGGCCAAAGGAAGGACGAGTCCTTCTTGAAACCAGGATACTGAAGAAGTCCTGGATAATGAAGGGCCTGTCCGAAAGGACGGGGAACATGGAAGTACGGACCAGTGATCTGTACGAAGCGGCCTACTACCTCGAGAGAGGTTGTAGGCTCGACGCGGTCGAGACCGTGAAGGTGGAGGCGGCCGCACCGACGTGCGTGTTTGTGCTGTCGGAACAAGATGAGTCGTTCATGGTGGCTCTGGCGGCCCGTTGGAGCCGTGGGCACACAGACGTGAACCTTCACGCCTTCCGCAGTGCCTACGCGCAGCTGTCCGGATACGTGCACCGGATGAAGCGGCCCAAGAAGTCTGGGGGCCGGTCATGAGAATCATCACCATCGGCCAGCGCAAGGGTGGGAACGGCAAGACCACCAGCGCGCTCAACCTGGCCCACGCCTTCGCCGAACTGGGAGCGCGGGTTCTGCTCATCGACCTGGACGACCAGAAGAATAGCACCAGTGCCATTCAGACCACCACCGCCCCCACCAAAACTGTAGAAGAACTCTTACTAGATCCGACCGTGTCGGTGGCCGACGCGGCCGTGACGACGACCTGGCCCGGAGTGTCACTGGTGGCTTCCAGTTCCAACCTGTCGGGAGCGATCCGCGAGCTCGACGGCGAAGTCGGCAGCCACCTGGTCCTGGGCGAGAAGCTTCGCGCCTGCACCGATTACAACATGGTGTTCATCGACACCTCCCCCTCCTTGAACATCCTGGTGGTGAACGCCCTTTGTGCCAGCGACTGGCTCCTGGTGCCGCTGTCGTCGAAGTACTTCAGTTTGCAGGGTCTGGAACAGACCTTGGAGGCGTTCCGCAAGACCCAGAAGCGGCTGAACCCTAGCCTGGGACTGTTGGGTCTGGCGTTCGTGATCCACGACCGGCGGAGTTCCCTCGCGGTTGAGGTAATGGAGAAGGCACGGTCTGCCTACCCCGAACTGGTGTGCCAGGCGTGGGTCGGCCAGAACATCAAGATCGAGGAAGCCCAGGTGGCCCGACAGTCGATTCTGGAGTACGCCCCCGCCGATCGTGGTGCCAAGCAGTACCGCGACTTGGCGCTGGAACTCGCGAAAAGGATGAAGATACCCGAGGTCGGCGATGGCCAAGCGACTTCTGAATGACTTCCGACTAGGCGGGGACATCATCGACCAGGTGGCAGGGCCTGAGGTCGTGCCCGATCTCCAGCCGCTTCCCCTCAACTCCGGGGAGTTCGCCAAGGGCGAATCCCTGGAGTCCCGTCCGGTAGAGGACGGAGCGGAGCAGAAGCCAGCGCCACCAGCCGAAGCTCACCGCCGCGACGGTCTGTTTGAGATCTTCACGCCGGGGGAACTGACCTACCGCGTCGGCGGGGTGAAGCCGCTGTTTGTGACCAGCCTTCGGGTGAACATCCGAGTCAGCGCTGAAAGTGGTAGCTACTACGACAGTCTGGACCTCTACATGGCAAGAGCCCGAACGGGCTTCTCGCTGGCAGTGGGCCGAAGCTTCGACGTCGAGGCGGCGCGCGTAGAGAAGGACCTGGTCCTCATCCTTGAAACCCTTGAAGCCAACCGGGACCGCCAGTTGGCTGAAGGCAACAAGAAGCCAGAAAAGGAACTGTCTACCGCCGACCGCGAGTCGGGCCTTGAGCTGCTTCGTGACCCTGCCTTGTTTGAGCGGATCGACGCCGACCTGTCTGCCTTGGGCTACGTGGGCGAACGTCTCAACAAGTGGCTGCTGTACCTGTGCGCCTCCAGCCGCAAACTCGACGACCCGATCAGCGTGCTGATCCTGAGTCAGTCAGCCTCGGGCAAGAGCTTCCTAGTCGACTGCGTGCGTAAGCTCATGCCGCCGGACGAGGTGGTGGCGGTGACCAGCCTCTCCGACCAGGCGCTGAACTACATCGCTGACCTGATGCACAAGTTCCTGGTACTCGGTGAGGCTGTCCACGGCGACGTGGTGGAGCACCAG
>JBBAAB010000217.1:0-3430 GCA_041658445.1 Thermoleophilia bacterium | reverse complement strand
GTCCGTCGTCCGCTGGCAGAACCGGCCGGGGGCGGAGGTCAGGAGCGTCATCCACCCCCATACTACAGGCCGTCAGGCTCGACGCCATCATCGACGTCGCTCCGTAGCCTCCCGAGACCGGAGCACTGGGAGCACCGATATCAGAGTTGTAGGCCTCGAGAGCCACAACCCGGCGCCGGGTCTCCCGCCCCCCAAGCCCGAGGGCTAGGAAGGTCAAGATGACGCCGATCCCGAAGATCGTGGCTCCGACTCGCTGCCAGTAGTCCTGGAGCTCGCGCTCCTTGGACTCGGCAACGAACCGCGCTTCGGCCCGCTGGTCGACACGGTCGGCCAGCCAGATCGCCTCTTTACGAGGCGTGACCGCCTCGGTGGCCAGCTCGGCCTCCGAGTACCGGCCGCCCTTCGTCGGAGTGCCCAACCCTCTGCCGAGGACGAACCCCTCGGACACGGGCCGGGCAACCTCCCTCCGGGTGACGGAGTCGACCCAGGTCGTGGGCCGTGCCCAGCTGACCTGTTCGAAGCTCACCCGCGGCCCATACAGGCCGACGACCAGTCCGCCGACCATGCACAGGAAACCCGCGACCAAAATGGTGCGGGACCAGACGAGGCCGCTGAGCGGCCCACTCTTCTTCACGTTCGGACTCCTTGCGCTCCTCGGTACCAGCGTTGATGGCCTCTTCGCCACCGTTCCCGGTACGCTTGAGCGCGCGTCGGATTGTTAACCCGCCTTGCAGCGGGATCAGTGTTGGGTGGTACTGCCCTAGGCAGCCGTCACCAAACGAGCGCTAATATAGCACATTTTCAGGTCAATGTCAAGGTGTTGGGGGTGGTTTTTGGACAAAAAAAGACCGGCGCCGCGCCCCGCAGGGGGAACGGCACCGGAAGTTGGTGATGATAGGGCGTCACCCTATCTGGCCGCCCAATGGGCAGCCGGAGAAAGCTACTTGCTGGCCGGTTCGTCCGGCAGCGCCTCGTTGGTCATCCGGGCCACAACGGCACGGGCCAGGGACACGTAGGCGTACTGCATGACGATCTGGCGGCGCTCACTGGCCTGAGCTAGCACGTGATCCTTGAGAGCCAACATCCCGGACCCGAGACGGGCCAGGGGGACTTCCAAAGGACTAACGCACCAGAAGCTCTGAGACGGCGCATAACGCTCGTCAAAGAGCGTAAGGGCGGCCTTCTGAACCGGGGTGCTTTCCTCCGGTTTCAATCCAGCAGCCTCAGCCGCGACGTCCAGATCGGCGACCAACATCTGGCGGATGGCGGTATGACCGGCCTCTTGACCGGCCTTCCAATACGCACCCACCCAACCTTCGTTGATCTGGTCCAGACAGCCCCGCTGGGGGTACAGCACGGTATTGCCGACCTTAATGGTCGCCTCAACCGCCTCCTCCTCTGCAGGGGTCGTGCCGAGACCGGGCTCGAAGTGGGTCTCCGAGACCCGTTCGAACCCATCCTGCCAACCACCGGCCGCAGCAGTGCCCATCACCTGGCAGCCGAGCGCCTTCTGGAGCTCAACGCCGTGGGCGACGGACAGGGAAAGGGTCAGCAGCAACACACACAGCTTGTTCATGGAACTCTCCAATTTCGGCTCCAGCACGTGCCCCAAAGGGCGGCTCCGTGTTCACCTCCGGAACACCGAAATTATAGGATCATACCACTTTTAACCTGTTATGTCAATCCACTGCCCCTGCCATTTTTTACGAATTACCTATCCGTCGGCTAGCTATATGCGTCCGATTGTCGAACGTCGTCCGCCGCAGGCGGATGTAGTGAGACGACGGGGTGATATACACCGTAAAAACTGGTATGGTGCAGTGGTATGGCACATTTTTTAGACAAACTACTGGGCGATCCGAACGCCAAAACCATCAAACGGCTGCGTGGAATTGTTGATCAGATTAACGCGCTGGAAGCCGCACTTGAGCAGCTATCTGACGCTGATCTGCTGGCGCGTTCGAAAAAGCTGCGTGAACGGATCCAAACCGAGCTGGGATACGCCGACCTACTTAAAGAGAAAAAGGAGCTCCCCAAAGTTACCCCTGATCTGAAAAAGCAGGAGCAAGCCGTGTTAGACGCCGCTGCTCCTGAAGCGTTTGCCTTAGTGCGCGAAGGGGCAAAGCGCACTTTAGGGCAACGGCATTTTGACGTACAGCTGATCGCCGGCCTAGTGCTGCACGAAGGCAACATCACCGAGCAGCGCACAGGTGAGGGTAAAACCCTATCCGCTACTACCGCAGTGTATCTGAATGCCCTCGTGGGTCGTGGGTCGCACGTGATTACGGTAAACGACTACCTAGCACGACGTGACGCGGGCTGGATGGGGCAGATTTACGACTTTTTAGGACTCTCCGTATCAGTTATTACGCACGATCAGTCGTTTAAGTTCTCTCGCGAAGCCCTTAAAGCTGAGAATGAGGGTGAAGCACCGGCGAATGAGGATCCGTCGGATGCTAACAATCCGGCCGACAATATGGTGGCCTGCTCACGCCAAGAGGCGTACCGATCTGATATCACCTATGGCACGAACAACGAGTTCGGTTTTGACTACCTGCGCGACAATATGGCACCGGCCCCGATCTATCTGCGGCAGCGGCCGTTGTATTTTGCCGTTGTCGATGAGGTGGACTCAATCCTGATTGATGAGGCTCGTACCCCGTTAATCATCTCGGCGCCCGCCGAAGAGAGCGGCGATGATTACGCCAAGTTTGCCCAGCTGGTGCCGCGGCTGCATCCGACTGATTACACGGTGGATGAGAAAGATCGCGCCGTCTCACTCACCGATGAGGGGATGGCCAAGATGGCGCGCTGGCTGAATGTGGAAAACATCTACGAAGATGCCAATATTATGCTGGTGCACCATCTGGAGGAGGCGCTAAAGGCCCAGTATCTGTTTATTCTCGACAAAGATTACGTGGTGCGTGAGGGTGAGGTGCTAATTGTCGATCAGTTTACCGGTCGTCTGATGCCGGGCCGGCGCTATTCCGAAGGACTCCACCAGGCCATCGAAGCTAAAGAGGGCGTCCACGTGCAGCGCGAATCTGACACACTGGCGACCATCTCGTTCCAAAACTTCTTTCGGCTGTACTCCAAACTATCTGGTATGACAGGTACGGCTAAAACCGAAGAAGAGGAGTTCCTGAAGCTGTACGACATGGAGGTGATTGTGGTGCCTACCCACCGCGATATGATCCGTAAAGATCACGCCGATATGGTGTATGTCGACGAAGCGGCGAAGTTTGACGCGATAATCGAGACGATCAAAGAGCGCCGCGAGAAGCAACAACCGCTGCTGATTGGCACCATTTCGGTGGCGAAAAACGAGCACCTAAGCAAGCAGCTGGGTAAAGCTGGCATCCCCCACGAGATCTTAAACGCCAAAAACCACGAGAAAGAGGCCGCGATCATCTCGAAAGCCGGTATGCCG
>JBBAAB010000216.1:0-3434 GCA_041658445.1 Thermoleophilia bacterium | reverse complement strand
AGAACTTCAGATTTCCGCGGCCCGCGTGCGCGAGCGCGAGCGTGTCGCCGGCATGACCATCGAGCGTTTCCGTCCCGCGCTGGAACGGCTGGAGCACGATCTGGCCTCGAACACGTTCCAGCTGGGAGCGTGTGGTTTACTCGAGCCTGTCGCCGGGCGGCTGCTGGCGATCATGGATAAACTCAAGACGGTTTACGAGCAATCGGCGCATGGCGTCGAGCAGAAACTCGGGGAGGGTGAGGAGGAAAGCGAGCGCCAGTCCGCGGGCCTGCGCGAGCTTTCACAGGCGGAGGCACAGCTGCAGCAGCAGCTCAGCCACGCCAGCGACGCTTCGACCGAGCGTGAAGTCAGTGTCAACAGGCTGCGTGACCAGGTCGATGATCAGTCCGATCGCCTGAAGGGTCTCAATGAGAAATTTCCCGATGCCGGCCTCGTAGAAGAAGAGGCGGCCCCGGCCGAGGAACTGGATATTTTCGCCGAGCAGATAGACCGTCTGGTCAGGCGGCGTGAGCAGATCGGGCCGGTGAACCCTCTGGCCCAGCAGGAGTATGAGGAGATGCTCGAGCGCCAGAAGTTCATGGAGGAGCAGCGCACCGATCTTGAGCAGAGCCTCGATGAGCTGAGCGGGCTCATCAAGGAGCTCACCGATCGCATCGAGTCGACTTTCACGGCTACGTTCGAGGCGGTAAAGCGTCATTTTTCGGACGTGGTGGCAACACTGTTCCCGGGTGGTGAGGGCAGGCTGACGTTGGTAGATCCGCCGTCAGCGACTGACGGCATGGAGGATGATGATTCCGCTGAGAGCGGCGTACTTTCCGAGGAGGAAGCAGACGAGCTGGCCGCGAGCATGTCATCCGACCGCCGCGGCATCGAGATCTCGGTGAAGCCCGCGCGCAAGGCCGTACGCAGCCTTTCGCTGCTCTCAGGTGGTGAGCGCTCGCTGGTGGCCATCGCCTTCCTGTTCGCGATTTTCCTGGCAAGACCGGCTCCGTTCTACATTCTGGACGAAGTCGAGGCGGCGCTGGACGATGTCAACATAGACCGTCTCCTGACGATGCTGCGCCGTTATCAGAACCGCACCCAGTTCATCGTCATAACCCATCAGAAGCGCACGATGGAAGTGGCCGATGTGCTCTACGGCGTGAGCATGGGCGCGGACGGCACCTCCAAGGTGTTGTCACGGAAGATGCCGATGGACCCGGTTTCGACCGGGCGGGCGGAGGAGACATTAGAAACAGTTACCGATGACACGCCGGAGGGTTCGGGCGCTGACGATGCGGGTGTAACGCACGAAGAGGCCGAGCCTGCGGCGATTGCCAGCTAGAGGGGCGGGGGGTGCAGGAGTGCGGGATATTGCCTTGCTCCCCCGATTCGCGCATATACATTTTGCAATCGCAGCCTTTTTGCGCGCGAATAGAAGGGTCGCTGCGGCAACATCCCGCACTCCTGCGAGAAAAAACTGGACGTATTCACTAATTGACATGTCATCCTGAGTGAAGGATTCTGTATGACTAAGACTTGGCATGAAGTATTCAAGGGTGTCGAAGGCTCCGCTGAGTCCTCGGCACAGCTGGACGTGGAAGAGGAAAAAAAGGATGGCTGGCTCAGGCGTTTCAAGGACGGCCTGTCCAAGAGCCGTCAGAATATGCAGCAGCACCTCTCCGCGATCATGTTCGACAAGATCGACGCAGATCTCTGGGAACAGCTGGAGGAGACGCTGATCTTCGCCGACTGCGGCGTCAACAGCACGGTCGCCATCGTCGAGCGCATGGAGCAGGCCGCTAACGATGGCAAAATATTGGGGAAAGATCAGTTCTACTCCCTGCTTGAGGACTCGATAGCGGAGATGTTCGCCGAAGGCGACTACCGGATCGATGTATCGCACCAGCCGTCGGTCATCCTCGTGGTAGGCGTCAACGGCACCGGCAAGACCACGACGATCGGCAAGATCGCCTGGCATCTGCAACGCGAGGGCAAGAGCGTGATGCTGGCCGCGGCCGATACGTTTCGCGCGGCCGCCATCGAGCAGCTGCAGATATGGGGGGAGCGCGTGGACTGTCCGGTCATCGCCCAGAAACACGGCAGCGACCCTGGGGCGGTAGTCTTCGATGCCATTACAGCTGCGAAATCGCGCGGCACTGACGTGGTCATCGTCGATACCGCGGGCCGCCTGCACACGCAGGTGCCGCTCATGGAGGAACTCAAGAAGATCCGGCGTGTAGTCGCCAAGCAGATCCCTGACGCTCCCCACGAGACCCTGCTCACCGTTGATGCCACCACCGGCCAGAACGGCCTCATCCAGGCCCGCCTCTTCGGCGAGGCGGTAGACGTAACCGGTGCGGTGCTCACCAAGCTGGACGGCACCGCCAAGGGCGGCATCGCCGTGGCCATCTCGCACGAGCTGGGGTTACCGATCAAGCTGGTCGGGGTAGGGGAGACGTTGGAGGACTTGCGCCCCTTCGACCCCGGGGATTTCGCCCGGGCGCTACTGGAAGCCTGACTGGCGCTGCTGGAGGCCAAGCGGCGATTCTTCAGGAACTGCGAGGAGGGAACTTGGGGAAGATGACACCGGATTCCAACCAGAAATGTGACGCGTCCGAACCGGGCACAAACAAGCCGACACGGTTCAACCGGCTGACGACCCAGCTGGCCAACGAGCGAACCTTCCTCGCCTGGATCCGCACTGGAATCGCGCTCCTGGCCTTCGGTTTCGTCGTCGAGAAGGCCGGCTCGTTCCTGGAAGCGATCTCGGCGGACATCTCCGCCAAACAGCATAACTTCGTACGTTACTCGGGAATCGCCGGGATCGTCCTGATGCTGTCGGGCGCTTTTATCATCGCCATATCCGCATGGCGTTTCTGGGCCATCGACAGGTCCATCCGCCGGGGAGAGTGCGAGACTTCGGTGGTGCTGGACATCGCCGTGGCTGTGGGAATCACTATGATCGTGCTGTTCTTCATCGCCTTCCTGATCTTCCAGTCCTCGGTTTTCAGCTAGAGTACCGGCGACAACGCCAGCGCCGGGCACCCTGCAGCTTGACACTTCTACTACTACTTCCTAATATTAAGACTCATTGAAAGACGCTTGAATCGGCGTCTTGGAGGTACTGGGAGCGATCCGGGACAACGTGAGCCCTGTGGGCCGCGGCTTCAAAAAGCTCCCCGCCGAGGACAGTGACTACCGAGAGTTCGCAAAGTGGATAGTGGATGGCAGCGGTGAGATTGTTTTACCTATTGGATTATAGATGCCCTGACCGGGTTCTGATGAAGCACATGAATCCGGATATCGGGCGTGATTTATCTCCCGAACCGGCGTTGGCAACACGCCGCGTGGAATGCCGCCATCTTCCTGTGTCCGAACCCTTTACTAAACTGGTATAGCCATGTTTGACACATTATCCGAAAAATTACAGAGCGTACTGGGCGGTCTCAAGG
>JBBAAB010000215.1:0-3454 GCA_041658445.1 Thermoleophilia bacterium | reverse complement strand
TATCATTATCTGCACCATATAACATTGATTTTGATGGAATAACAAGGGGAGCAGACGGCGTCTGGGACAGGGGGGCCTATGAATTTGTCGGAGCTACATCAAGCACCAAGTTTTCTCTGAACGACCGCGTCCAGGTCTCCTCCGGACCCTTGAACGTCCGGGCCATCCCAACCACGGCAGGAACACTCCTCGGCACCCAGGCCACGGGAAATCTCGGTACCGTGATCGGCGGCCCCACCTTTGCCGACGGCTTCAACTGGTGGAATATTAACTACGACACCGGAGCTGATGGCTGGAGTGTCGAGGACTTCTTAGTGAAGATAATTGCCGACACCACCCCGCCAACCATCTCCTCAGTTTTAGCTTCAAACATCACTTCCTCGGGTGCCACCATTACCTGGAGCACGAACGAAGCTGCTGATTCGCAAGTTGAATACGGCTTAACCACTGCCTACGGCTCTCAAACTACCTTAAACGCCACTGTAGTTACTTCTCATTCGGTTGTTGTCTCGGGGTTATCTGCGAACACGACGTACAATTATCGAGTTAAAAGTAAGGATGCGGCAGGCAATCTTGCTCTATCTTCCAATTTCACGTTTACCACCGCCTCTTCCTCTGCGGGCGTTATCACCGCCGCCTCCTGCTCGAGTGCTGATGTGCAGGCTGCAATTAACTTAGCAGTTGACGGTAACCGGGTACTGATTCCAGCTGGAAGCTGCACGTGGACTTCCGGCATCTCCATTTCCAACAAAGGCATCTCCATTGAGGGTGCTGGCATCAGCGCCACGACCATCGTGGTCGGCACATCTGGCGGGCGATTGTTTGTCATCAACCTTCAAGCAGCCGACCCTACCTTTGTCCTAACCGGAATCACCTTCGATGGGAACAATCTACAACTCGGTAGCCAGTCAATTATTGATATCTCTTATCCCACTAGCGGAACGAACACCAACGCCTTCCGCATCCACCACAATGAGTTCTTGAATCTGTTCGATACCGCCATCGAAGTCAACATGAAAGGAACGATTGGCAGCAGCCTGATTGACCACAACACGTTCCAGATGTCGGCAGGTTCCGGGGAAAAATCGCTCGAATTATTTGGAGCAAATAATGGGGATTATACTTCTTTTAGCCACCCATTTAATGTAGGGGCAAATGAGTTCATCTTCATCGAAGACAACACCTTCACCTACGCCCAAAATGAAGATGGCGCGGTCGACAGTTATCACGGTTCCCGCTGGGTCTTTCGGCACAATACAGTAACCAACACCAATCTCGGTAATCACGGAGCGGACTCAGGCAACTTCCGTGGAGTTCACAGCTTCGAGATTTACGAGAATACTTTTAACCGAACGGCTTCGGGTAATTACAGGTCTCTGTTCTTTCGCTCCGGCTCTGGCGTGGTCTTCAACAACACGTTTACGGGCAACTACTATGGCCCGGAGGTCGCCAACTACCGTAGCCGCCCGGAGTCCTTCACTCCGTGGGGTGCGTGTGATGGCACCTCTATCTGGGACGAGAACCAAGCGGGAAAAGCGGGCTATGCTTGCCTAGACCAAATCGGTCACGTCTTTACCCAGAACTCTGGTGGAGTGAACACGATTGAAGGACTTTATTATTGGAATAACACGCTGAATGGAGTCACCATCACAAGCGTCGGAGTCAGCGAAGCCTCGATGACGAACCATCTGCAAGACGGTCGAGACTTCTTCAGCAACACGCAGAAACCCGGCTATATAACTTACACCTATCCGCATCCTCTTCAAGGAGGCACATCATCATCTTCCGATACTACCCCGCCATCAGTCTCAATCTCTTCTCCATCATTAGGCTCCACAGTATCTGGCACAGTTACCGTTTCGGCCAATGCTTTTGACAACATAGGCGTGGCAGGCGTGCAATTCCTTCTTGATGGCGTGAGCCTCGGGGCAGAGGATACCACCTCCCCGTACACCGTCTCCTGGAACACCGCTTCTTCCACGAACACCTCGCATACCCTCACGGCCCGAGCCCGAGACGCAGCTGGGAATCAGACGACTTCGGCTGTGGTTTCGGTGACTGTTTCGAACGTAACGTCTCTATCCGGACAAATCATTGATCCAAGTAGAAGGACTGACTGGAGCAATGCCGGCGTTGAAGGAGGAATCCCTAATCGTACAACTATCTGCCAGACTTTAAACCCCGGGGTTACGGCCACGCAAATCAACAACGCAATTACTAGTTGTTCCAATGCGGGGGGTGGAGTCGTATATTTAAATCCGGGGAGTTACAGCATCTCCGGCTCCATCCGCTTTGCCGGAGCCAAGAATGTTACCTTGCGTGGTGCCGGTGCGGATCAAACGAAGCTAACATTTAGTAACGCCGGAGATTGCGGTAACGGAGCTTCTGCCGGAGTGATCTGCATCGACGGTAGTTCCCGCATTTGGGCGCAAGTTTCTTCTCCAGTGAATTGGATCGCCGGCTACTCCCAAGGCACTACACAGATTACCTTGGCATCAGTTTCAGGATTACAGGTAGGTCAAACCATTTCCTTAGATCAATGCGATGACGGGCGCACTGGAGCCAGTTGCACGGGTGCGGCTGCCGACTTGTGGCCTGACGTCACCAACTGCAACGACATCAGAACATGCTCAATCGAGGGCGGGGCTTACGGAGACGCTCGGCGCGAGGTCCGCGGTCAAAGTCAGGCCGTAAAGATCGTGGATTGCCGGACTGACCACGCCACTACTCCCGGCTTGTCGTGCAACAGCGCATCTATAACCATCTCGCAAGGCCTTCACATGCCCAACTGGAGGTCGGGACAGTCTCCGCAAGTATGGTCCACGGGAACCTATGCACAGCTAGCAAGCGGAGACGGTATTGAAGATTTCTCGATTACGTTTACGTTCTCAAACGCTGGCACATTATCCGGAGTCAACGTCGTTAATGCCTATAACGCATGGATTAAAGGAATGCGCTTCATCGGCCCAGCTGGTGTCGCCCATGTCTGGATAGAACAGTCGGTCAATGTGGAAATCCGCGACAACTACTTTTACGGCTCACAAGGTGCGTCAACCTCCTACGGTGTGTTCATTACTCCTGCAAACAACGTGTTGGTCGTCAATAATATCTTCCACCGGGTCGTCACCATGATTCACAGCGGCCCTGGGTCAGGCAACGTGCTTGCGTACAACTGGGGATATGACAACTCGCGCAGCGATTACCCAACCGCAATGGGCGTGGTGGCATCCAACCACGAGTCTGGCATCGGCATGAATCTGTGGGAAGGAAACGAGGGAACAGCGTTCGTCGCAGACACCTTCCACGGCAATGCTAACTTTGAGACCTTTTTCAGGAATCAGTTGACGGGCGCCGATACTATCAACTTCCCCAATTCTGTTCAATGCACCCATCCCATCTCCATTTGGGCACTGCACCGATTCTTCAATGTCGTCGGCAACGTCTTGGGATTATC
>JBBAAB010000214.1:0-3456 GCA_041658445.1 Thermoleophilia bacterium | reverse complement strand
GACTCGGGTTCGATGTTGCTTGGTTTCATCCTGGCGGCGGTGACGGTGAACGGGGTGCTCAAGAGCGTGGCCGCCGTAACTCTGGTGATACCACTGCTTATCCTGGGCGTGCCCATATTCGACCTGTCGTTCGCGATCCTGCGGCGCGTGAAGAACCGCCAGAACATCTTCCAGCCCGACCGCGGCCACCTGCACCATCGGTTGTTCAACATAGGTTTCTCACAGCGCAAGGCGGTGCTGGTTCTCTATGCCTGGTGTTCGCTCATGAGCTCGCTGGCGCTGTCTATGCGCTTTGCCTCGAGCTTCGTCACGATAATCATCGCCGGCGTGGCCATAACGGTCAGTATCTATCTGATTTACTTATTGGATATTTCACAGATTCGCACTCGACGGAGCCCCCGTCTGAGATAAAATAAGCGTGCCTCAAAAATACCCCCGGGGGCTCTTGACTAATTTTTATCGCCGCGCTATGCTTACGCGGTTTTTAATTTGTCTGACAAGAAGAAGGCAAAATCGAATGGTGGTCGAGGGGGGAGCTCTTTCGGCTGGGAGTGGATTACCTTCTACCTGGTCGGAGGGGTTGGACTCGGCACGTTCGGCGGGCTGGGTTTGGACTACCTTCTCCACACCACACCGCTTTTCCTGATCGTGGGAGTTTTCGCGGGTTTCACCGCCGGACTCTATGGAATCTACAAGAGCATGTGAGTTGTTCGCACTCAAATTGAGATACGGGAGGCACCGATCGCAGGTAAGATGACATCGCTGATGATGGGTTTTCTCGCAGTAGGCGTTGTGGCCGGACTGATATATCGTCCCCTGCTCGCGCCGTGGCTGCTCGCCTCTGGCCTTTTCATCGTCAATTATTTCGTTTCGCTGCTTTTCATGAACGCCGCGACGAAACTCAAGACCAGCGCTGCGGCCGGTGTCGCCGTAATGAGCTTCTTCCTGCGCTTCGGTCTTATAGCGCTTGCCCTGATAACAGTCGCGCTGACCCTGCGTGATCAATTCCTTGCCACGGCAATCTGCTTCCTAGTCGTTTATACGCTGTTCATGGGAGTGGAAATCGTTGTCGGCCTCAAGGGTCGCGCCATCTCGAATCCACCGGTAAAGGGAGGCGAGCTGTGAGCGAAGCGGCGGAAGGTTTTACACCAACAGAGGAATTCGAATCAGCCATCAAGCCGCTGACTATCGGCGGCAAGACGCTCGAGTTTCATGTAGGCCCCGTGGACATGTCCATCAGCAAGGCCGTTGTCTATCTCTGGATCGCCGCCATCATCGTGGGCGTCTTCTGTTTTATCATCGCCCGTGGGGCCCGGGTTCTGCCGACACGTAAACAACTGGCCTTCGAGGCCACTTATGAATACGTTCGAGACAATCTGGTAGGCGCGGTGATGCACGGCAAGATCGCCGCCGCCTGGTTTCCATACATCCTGTCGCTGTTCCTGTTCGTCCTGATCAGCAATCTGATCGGCCTGGTGCCTTTCTTCTTGGGCTTTGATCATCGCGGTATTCCGAGGATCGCGACTTACGCCGCCACTTCAAACATCAACGTCACCGTGGCGCTGGCGTTCCTGACCTTCATGTTTACGCATGTTTCGGGGATCAGGGCTAATGGCCCGATCGGCTATTTCAAGGGCTGGGTGCCGGGCACGGCGCCGGCGGTGTTGAAGCCGGTCCTGTTTCTGATCCATACCGTCAGCGAGGTCTTCCGTCTCGTATCGCTGGGCGTAAGGCTTTTCGCTAATCTGCTGGCGGGCCATATCATGATCCTGGTTTTTTATTCGCTGATCTTCATGCTGTCGTCCATCACCATGATTGTCATCCTGGCGCCAATCATAGAAATGGGTGTTCTCGCCGTCAGCGCCTTCGAGATTTTTGTGGCCGCCATCCAGGCTTATATCTTCGCGATTTTATCGGCGGTTTACATCGGTGGCGCGATCCAGCAGGAGCATTAGTTAAAGATCGCGGGCTAAATTTTGTATCTGTCATCTTGAAAGTAGAAGGGAGGTAATTTCATGGAAAATAAAGCAATGGCTCTCTTGGCCGCCGGTATCTCCATGGGTATTGGCGCCTTGGGCCCAGGCATCGGCATCGGCTATCTCGTCGGCAAAAGCGTTGAAGGTATCGCGAGGCAGCCCGAGGCTTCAGGCGACATCCGGACCACCATGTTCATCGGTATTGGTGTCACTGAGGCAGTCGCCCTGTACGCTCTGGTTATTTCAATTCTGCTTATTTTTGTTGCTAAATAATGTGCGGCCTGGCGTAAAGCCAGCCTATGCGGGCTGCGGTGCGGTAGTTTGCTTCCGTGTCCCCGGGACAAGGCCGTTTCGGGAGGTGCTTAACTTAACAAGATGATAAATCCTGAACCCGGACTAGCGATTTGGACCATCGTGACCTTTCTGATCCTGTTCTTCTTTCTCAAGAAGTTCGCATTTGGTCCAATCCAGAACATGATCGACAAGCGCCGCGACGCGATCGAGGCGAGTATCAAGGCCGCTGAGGCCACCCGCCTCGAAGCCGAACGTCTGCTTGCCGAGTATCGCGAGAGTATCGCCAAAGCCAAGCACGAGGCTGAGGAGATAATCGATCGCGCCCACAAGGTGGGCGAAAGCACCAAAACCGAAATCGTCAGCGAGGCGAGGGAACAGGCGCACAAAGAGGTCGAAGATGCCCGCGCCCAGATCCAGCGTGAGACCAGGAAGGCGATCCAGGAGATCAAGAATCAGGTCGCCGATATCACCATTCTGGCGGCAGGCAAGGTTACCGCCAAGAGCATGAACAAAGAGGATCACCTGCGTCTTGTTGACGAAGCCCTGTCCGAAGTCGATTTCGACAAATTAGGCACCGGAGGTATCTAGGCTTGGGTGAACAGCAGATAACGAATGTCTATGCCCGGGCTCTTTTCGAGGCCGCCCGCGACGCTGGCACTCTTGAAGCCACCGGTTCCGATCTCGCGTCTTTCGTCGAGGCGATGCACGGTTCAAAAGATCTGATGGCGGTTCTTTACAACCCCAGGATCGGGTCTTTGACCAAGAAGAAGATCGTGGCCACCGTTACCGAGGGCGGCGACGCCATCTTCAGAAACGGCATCAACCTGATAATAGACAAGCGGCATTCCGACCTGATCGTGGATCTCCATGACCAGTTCCAGAAGCTGATGAAGCGGGAGAAGCAGCTGGTCGAGGTCGAGGTGACCTCGGCGATCGAGCTGCCGGAAGCGACGAGGGCGGGAATTCGGAAAAAGATCGAAGAATCGACCGGCAAGCAGGTCGAGATCAAGGAAACCGTAGACGCGGGCATCCTTGGCGGGCTGGTTCTTGGATTTGGAGACGTTATCGTTGACGGAAGCCTCAAGGCGAAGCTGGAACAGCTGCGCGGCAGGCTCGTCCAAGCCAATTTAGGGAGTGAGGATAGCTTTGAAACTGCGTCCTGAAGAAATCACCGCGGTTCTCAAGA
>JBBAAB010000213.1:0-3474 GCA_041658445.1 Thermoleophilia bacterium | reverse complement strand
CCTGGGACGCACGGGAAAACTTTTTGCTTACGAACATTCGGGGGTAATACCCGATGTAATGACCCTGGCCAAAAGCCTCGGCGGGGCGCTTCCAATTGGCGCCACCATCGCCGCGCCGGCGTACTCGGACGTACTCGGCCCCGGCATGCACGGCTCCACTTTCGGTGGCGGTCCGGTGGCCTGCGCGGCCGGCGTGGCGGTTATGCGGGAACTGATGGCCGATGGTTTTCTCGCAAGCGTCGAGACCAAGAGCGAGTACCTGTGCTCCCTGCTGGAGAAGTTGCGGGAGGACGGTTTGGTCACTGAAGTGCGGGGGCTTGGCCTGATGCTGGCGATCGAGCTTGCCGAACCCGTGGCGGCCGATATCGTTACGCAGGCGCTCGGGCAGAAGATAATCCTCAATAACACATCTGACAAGACCATCCGCTTCCTGCCGCCGCTTGTGGTGGAAGAAGGAATGATCGAAGCCGTGGTCGAATTTTTGCAGACCGCTCTTTCTTCATCAAAAGACTGATAGAGGCTCAATGAAAGATTTTCTCAAGGTAATGGATTTAACGCCCGGCGAGATCATCACCCTGATCGAGGCCGCGAAGGCCAACAAGGGGGAACGCTTAGACGTTCTTGCAGGCAAGACGCTGGGCATGATATTCGCCAAGCCTTCCACCCGCACGCGGGTGTCGTTCACGGTTGGAGCCTATGAGCTCGGCGCCCATATAATGTTTATCTCGGAAAACGAGATGCAGCTGGGGCGGGGTGAGACCGTCGAGGATACGGCCCGGGTGCTGTCGCGTTATCTCGACGGCGTCGTGATCAGGACCTACAACCAGGATGACCTGGAACGGTTCGCGGCCGTGGCTGACATTCCGGTAATCAACGGGCTCACCGACGACCGCCACCCATGCCAGGCGCTTGCCGACCTGATGACGATCTCTCAGTATCATGACGATTTGAAAAATGTGAAGGTGGTATATCTTGGTGATGGAAACAACGTCGCCTCGTCGCTTGCGAATGTCTGCGCCGCGGTGGGCGCTCATGTAGTCATCTGCACGCCTCCGGAGCTGACCCTGCCGGACTGGTCGGTCGCCGAAGCAACACAAATCGCATCGGAGAACGGCGGCAAGGTCGAGTTCACCGACGATCCCGGCGAGGCGGCCCTGGACGCCGACTTTCTATATACCGACGTCTGGTTCAGCATGGGGCAGCAGCGGGTCCCGGAGAAGAGCCTGCAGCTGGAGCCGTATCGCATCGACGCGGCCCTCCTGGCCCTGGCAGCTCCGGATTGCCGGGTCATGCACTGCCTGCCGGCGCACCGGGGAGAGGAAATCACGGCCGATGTCATCGACGGCCCCAGGTCCATAGTATTCCAGCAGGCCGAGAACCGCCTGCACGCGCAGAAAGAGCTGCTGAAACTGCTTATGGGAAACGATGCGCAAGCGTGAGCGCCAGCAGCTGATCGAGACCCTGGTCAGGCAGAAGCCGTTATCGAGGCAGGAAGAGCTGGTCGCGGCGCTGAATGGGTTCGGATGCAGGGTGACCCAGGCGACTGTTTCCCGCGATATACGGGAGCTGGGGCTGCAGAAGGGTACGGACCGCAACGGACGGGTACGCTATGTCGTACCGCCGCCGCGGGTCAGGAGAGACCCGCAGGAGGTCCTCTTAAGGGTGTTGCGCGAGTCGTCGGCGACGGTTCAGAGCGCGCAGAACCTGGTCGTAATCAAGGCCGAGCCGGGGACCGCTCCGACGATAGGCAGGGTGCTCGACGAGCTGGAGGAATCGGATGTCGTGGGCACGGTAGCAGGCGATGACACGGTGCTGATCGTCATGCCCGACGGCGCCAGCGCGCGCAGGATGACAAAATTTTTGGAAACCCGGATTGAACCGGAACTGAAATAGAGGAAATAAATGAGTGCTCAGGATAAAAAAGTAGTTCTTGCATACTCCGGCGGTCTCGACACTTCGGTGATGATCGCCTGGCTGAAAGAGAAGCACGGCCTCGACACGGTTGCCGTGCTTGTGGACGCCGGCCGCGCGTCGGGCCTGGAAGGCCTCAAGCAGAAGGCGCTGGACATCGGCGCCGTCGAAGCCGTCGTCGTTGACGCAAAGGAAGAATTTGCCAAAGATTTCATCCTGCCGGCGCTGGCGGCCAATGCCCTTTATGAGGAAAAATACCCGCTGGTAAGCGCTCTGTCGCGGCCGCTGATCTGCAAGGTGCTGGTTGAGGCGGCCCACGAGAGCGGCGCTACGGCCGTAGCGCATGGTTGCACCGCCAAGGGCAACGACCAGGTCCGTTTCGACCTGGGGATACGCTCACTCGATCCGTCGCTGGAGATACTGGCGCCGGCGCGGGAGTGGGGGATGTCCCGCGAGCAGTCGATGGAGTACGCCGAAGCGCGGGGCATACCGGTCCCGCTCAAGAAGGAAAGCCCATACAGCATCGATGAGAATCTCTGGGGCCGGACGGTCGAATGCGGGCCGCTGGAGGACCCCTGGCTGGAACCACCCGAGGACGCATTTGCCGTGACCTGCGCGCTGGCTGACGCGCCGGATGTACCGGCATATGTCGAGGTCGAATTTGCGGCGGGCGTGCCAATCGTTTTGGATGGCAAAGCCCGGTCGCTGGTAGACATGGTTTCCAGCATAGACGAGATTGCCGGCGCTCATGGATACGGCCGCGTCGACATGATGGAAAACCGGCTTGTTGGCATCAAGTCGCGTGAGGTTTACGAGGTCCCCGGCTCGCTGGCGCTGATAATGGCCCATCGGGAGATCGAGGACATGACCCTGCCGCGCGAACTTGTCCACTTCAAGCGGGGACTGGAACAGAAGTTCGCCGACATGACTTACAACGGCGGCTGGTTTGATCCCCTCATGGACGCCATACGGGCTTTCATGGCCGATACGCAGAAACGGGTCAGCGGCACGGCGCGATTAAAATTTTTCAAGGGTTCCTGTATAGTGGCCGGCCGCAAGTCGCCGAATTCGCTCTATGATTTCGGGCTTGCAACATACGGCGGCGAAGACGCGTTCAGCCACGAAGCGGCGAAGGGATTCTGTGAGTTATGGGGTCTGCCGCTCGAGGTCTGGGCCAAGAAGGGTAAATAGAAAGTATAACGTTTCGTCCAGGGCATGATATTTCCGCCGGAGCGTCTTGTTGAAGACGCCTTAGCGGAGGCGGGAATATCATGTCCTGGACATCACTGACAACTGAGGCGAAATGAGCGAAACAGACAACAACACACACTTCTGGTCAGGCCGCTTCGACCAGCCGCCGCATGAGCTCTTCCAGCAGCTGAACGCCTCCATAACCTTCGACTGGCGCCTGGCCCCCTACGACATCCAGGGCTCGCTTGCCCACGCGCGCATGCTTTCCGGCATCGGCGTCCTGACGGCTGAAGAGTTCGGCCAGATCGAGAAGGGCCTGGGCCAGATCATGGTAGAGATAGCCCGGGGCGAGTTCGAGTTCAAACTCGAAGA
>JBBAAB010000212.1:0-3474 GCA_041658445.1 Thermoleophilia bacterium | reverse complement strand
TTTCATAAATGCGCTCATGAATGAAGAGTCCGGAGACAAGCGCCAGGCCGTAGCGGCGGGCTTCCTGCCATATCCAGCGGCATCTTGCCGCCCGGCCGAATGCCGGGCGCTACGGCAGCCAGGGATGGCCGCCGCCACACCATAGCCGACTTCCAGTCCAATGCCACTAGGATTTGAGCTGCAGGTGCTGCACGGAGGCCTTGTTTTTGTCCCGGAGGGACTTTTGAAAATAGCCCGGCGTTTCAACGCCGGGTGTGGATGGATCGACGGTTGAGTCCCGAAGACGGCTGAATTGATGGCCCTCAGCCGTCCCTTCGGGACTTGGCACACCCGGATCCCGGTCCCGGCGTTGAAACGCCGGGCTATTATCAGCCATCCCTCCGGGATGACGGCGTTGAAATCCTAGCGGCATTGGACATTCTTGTCCGCACGGGGCGTGCGCAAATGGGAACTGGCCGACAAGAATGTCGGCGCTTCTGACACGCGATGGTTCGTAAAACATGCTTTGGAGCGCGGAACGTCCCGGGCCGCAGCGGCTTCGCATGCTCCCACCAAGAATGGGCGGAGCGACAGCTCCAATGTCACTAGGATTTCATGGTCATCGGAAAGCGCCAGAGGACTGGCGCAGTCCAAAACGCTTCGCGAATTCGCGGCCGGTTCGAGTGGGCGCCAGCTTTTGGACTGCGCCAGTCCTCTCTCATCTTTACCGCCAAAAGATTCGACTAGATAAATTTTTCGATTCGGCTAGGCTGAGCCGATGCTAGACGCCGTACGCATGTGTGGACGCTGGATCAGTAAAGCGATCCTGCAACGAATCACCGCCCGAACGCTGGGGCCCGAGCCGCCGCCACGCCAGGAACTGCTCCAGGAGTTTTGCCGCCGCACCGACTGGCGTAATCGCAAAGGCGAGCTTTGTCTCAGCTCAGCCAATGTCTGCGTCAAACGCCTGGAAGAACAGGGCTTGGTGCGCTTGCCGCCCCCAGCCCCCAGAGCCCCTCGTTTGGCCAAACGCAAACTTTTCGACGACGGTCAGCCCCTGCCCCCGCTGCCCCAACTGCCCCGCTCCGTCGAGCAAATCCCCGATTTGCGTTTGAGCCTCATCGTTGACGCGGACGATGACCAACACTTGCTCTGGAACCGACTCATCAGCCGCCTGCATCCGCTACAAGGCGCTCCCTTGGTGGGAACTCAGTTGCGCTACCTCATTTGGGCCGGGGCCGACGTGATCGGGGCCTTCGGTTTCGGTCCGCCTTCCTTCTATCTGTCTTGCCGTGATTGCTGGATTGGCTGGGATGCCCAGGCCCGGGAACAGAACCGTCATTTGGTCATCTGCCTGTCGCGCTTTCTCATTCGGCCCGAATTGCATTGCGCCAACCTGGCCAGTCGTTGCTACCAAATGGTCTTGCAACGGGTGCGCGCCGATTGGTTTGAGCGCTATGGCAGCAGCCCAGTGTTAGTCGAAACCTATGTGGACCGCAGCACCTACACCGGCAAATCTTTAGTCGCCGCCAACTGGCTGCGCATCGGTCGAAGCCTGGGCCGCGGCCGCTCCAGTCCCAGCCCCCACGTTCGCCCCAAGAGCACCAAAGATGTCTGGGTTTGGCAATGGGACCGGCAAGCCCGCGCGCGACTGCAACGGCGAACGCTGCCGCCGGTGGTGCCCCGTTCCATCTTTAGCCCCAGCCAGCAGGACCATTGGGTCGAGGAAGAACTGGACGGACTGGCTTTGGGGCATGCCAAGCTCCACCGGCGGTTGGCCCGGATGCTGCAAGACCGCTGGGCGCATCCGGACTGGAGCTTTTATACCAGCTTCGGCGGAGCGGCCGGCGGCAAAGCCGCTTATGCCTTCATTGAAAATGGCCGGGCGGAGCTGCAGTTTGAGAATCTCCTGGCGCCGCACCAGAACAATACCCGGCGCCGCATGGCGGCGGAGAAAGTGGTGATTTTGGCTCAGGACACGACTGCCCTGAGCTATAACACGCTCCAGAAGACCACCGGGCTGGGGCCCATCGGGGACGAGCGCAACCCCGGCCGCGGACTGCTCTTGCACACGCTGCAAGCGTTTCGTTTGGATCGCATCCCCTTGGGCTGTGCCTGGGCGAAGGTCTGGGCGCGCCAGCCCGTCTCCGACACGGCCCACCGCAACGAGCAATCCATCGACCAAAAGGAAAGCGTCCGCTGGGTGGAGGCCTTTCAAGCCGCAGCCAGTATTGCTGCCCAAATGCCCCGCACGGCCCTGGTGGTGAGCGGGGACCGGGAATCGGATATCGTGGATTTGTATGACCGCGCTACCGTCACGCCGCCCAACCTGCATTATTTAATTCGGGCGGAGCATGATCGGGTGCTCGAGTCGGGGGAAAAACTCTGGGCGCACTTGTCCGGCCAACCCTGTGGCGCCACTATGGTGGTGGAGATTCCGCGCAATACCGATCGGCCCGCCCGCACCGCCACGCTGGAACTGCGGTGGGCCAAAATCCACCTCCAACCCCCGCGGGTGGGCTGCAAGAATAGTTGGGGGACAATGGAGGTGTGGACGCTGCGGGCCAGCGAAATCAACCCGCCCCAAGGAGCGGAGCCCATTGACTGGGTGCTCTTGACCGACTGGAAAATTGACTCGCCCAAGATGGCCCGCCGCCTGGTCCGCTGGTATGGACTGCGGTGGGGCATCGAATGTTGGCATCAGGTGCTTAAAGATGTCTGCAAGGTGGAGAGCCGGCAGATGGAAAGTGCCCAGGCGCTGATCCGAGCGTTGGTCCTGGACATGATCGTGGCTTGGCGCGTGTTGCTGTTGTGCCGTTTGGGCAAGGCGCATCCGCATTTGCCCGCCTCCGTGCTCTATACTCCGGAAGAAATAGCCATTTTGGAAGTGTTAAAAAAAAACGCCAGGGCTTGAACCCGCACCCTCGACCGATGCGTCCCAGGAGATGGCCGGCCAGCCAGTCCCCGCCCCGCTGACGCTCTTCGAAGCCAACTTGCTGGTGGCGATGCTTGGGGGGTTCTGGGCACGCAAAGCCGACGGCCATCCAGGGCCAGACCTAATGGCTCGGGGCCTGCTGATTTTGAACACCCTGGTGAACTGGGAAAGAATCAAAAAGGAGGGCGCGCGAAAAAAGACGCCCGCCAAGGAAGACCGCTGCAAGCCGGGTTAGCCTCCACGGACCAAACACCAGCCGCGCCCAAAAGCAGCAGGCAACATTTTATCCAAATGAAGAACATTGGCTGAGCTGAGACAAAGCTCGCCTTTGCGATTACGCCAGTCGTTGCGTCGGCAAAATTCCTGGAGCAATTCCTGGCGTGGAGGTGGCTCGGGCTCCAGCGTTCTAGCGGTGATTCGTTGCAGGATCGCTTTACTGATCCAGCGTCCACATGTGTACGGCGTCTAGCATCGGCTCAGCCCAGCCGAATCGAAAAATTTATCTAGTCGAATCTTTTGGCGGTAAAGATGAGAGTCCTCTGGCGCTTTCAGATGATGTT
>JBBAAB010000211.1:0-3484 GCA_041658445.1 Thermoleophilia bacterium | reverse complement strand
CGGGGCCGCCCAGGCAGATTCACACATTCAGGCTCCGGAAGGACCGCGGGATGTGCCAGGCTCCGGCACAGCCGACGTACCCGGCAAGCGGTCCCTTTTCTCACGCCTTCTGCACAGCAGGATCGCCTGGATAATCGCCGCGGGTATGCTGATCATCATTCTCGCGGCTTTGTTGCTGGCGGAGGAGTCCGCGCGAGAACGCGATTTCTTTGGAAATACTCCGGCGCCTGTCACTGCCACGACGAATTCCAGCACTACCCGGTCTGAGGCCGCCACTACTGATACGACGGCTGTGACTGAGACCTCAGCCACGGAAACTGTGGCCGTGCCGGACAACACAGGCGTGGAAACAACGCCATCCGGCGGCGGAACGGCAGCGCCGGTAAAAATTATCTCCGGTTACGTCAGTCCCAGTACGGTCTATCCAAGGCAGGCGATAAACCTGTCCTCCGTCGTCAACGGCAAGGCCCTGACGGTAACGATCAGCCTTGCGCCCCAGTCAGGTGGATCCGCGCTCGTGAATGACCTTGTACGCCAATCTGTCAGCGGCGGCAACGAGGTCTGGGGGGCTTCCGGCACCGCGCCGGCCGCCGGCAATTACTACATATATGTCCAGGCAACCAACGCCGATGGTCAGGTCGACAGCCTGTACGCGGGCATGCTTGTGGTCTACCCGACGGTCTACTGAGCAACCCCGCTTTTCCATTGTCACCCGGCTATCAGCCGCCGACTAATTCAGGAGCACTTTCTTCGGCGCATTTACCAGCGTAAGTTTCAGCAATCTTCTCCGTTATAAGAATAAAGACGACCTCGGGAGGAGGCTGCATGAGCACAAAGACTTACACCAGATATAAAAGCGGGCGCTGGGGAAACGGCAGGATTATCCATAGTCCCAGCGGCGATTCATACGCGAGGAGCGAGAGCAGCCAAAAGTCCACGGGCGGCTCCGGACTTATCAAAAAGATAACGACCATCGCGATGATCGCCGGACTGGGACTTGTTCTGTATGCCGGGTGGGTCTTTGGTTTCGGATATTATCAGGCAAGGGCCGGCCAGGACGAGCTTAAGGCGAACTTCGCGGTGTCGGGCAACAAATCCGTGGACAACGGATATCTGCAGGGCGAAGCCAATGCAATGAATGCCGGGCTCGCCTATCTCGACCCTGTGGGCGAGATATATCTGCCGAAAATCGACGTTCGCTGGATGATGGTTCAGGGATCGGACAAGGAAGCGCTCAAGAAGGGTCCCGGACATATTCAGGAGACCACGCTGCCCGGCGCGGGTGGAAACTTTGCAGTAGCCGGTGACCGGGTTCTCTACGGGGCGCCCTTCCTGAATCTTAATGAGATAACGGTGGGTGACCAGGTAAAGATCAGGATGCCGTATGGAACTTTTATCTATCGCGTCAATGATACTTTTATTGTGACCCCTGACGATGTTTCAGTGTTACAGCCGGTTGGATATGACGCTATTACGCTGCTGACCTGCGATCCCCCCTGGGATATCAAGCAGCGGATAGTCGTTCGCGGTATTCTGGAGTCGGTGCAGCCGGCGGGTACTGCGATCTAAAAAAACAGAGCCTTCTTCAAGATGCGGAGACGTCGCATGCGACGTCTCCGCATCTTTTGGTATTTAAAGCCGCTCATGATTGACCCCGGAAAATTATGAAAACAGCGTAAGTTTCAATACTCGAAAACGTCATAAGGGTGAAAGGAAACAAGGAGGATCAAAAAGGCGAAACGAATCTTTCAGATCAGCTTTTACGGGGAAAGTACGAGTACCCGCCGGACGCTTAAACTACTCTTCGACCAGTCCCTGGTTTCCGGAACTCCATTTGACGGATGGAGGAGCAGTAACCGAAAGAGACGCCGGATGGCGTTTCCCTCTACATTTCCGAGGTATTTTTAAGCAGCTTCACAACCAGCAGGGCGATATCATCCCGCAATCCTCCACCGGAATAATCAACCGCTGCCTGGATAAGTGAATCGGCGACTTTCTGAGCCGGCTCGCAACAACGACCGGCAAGCGTCTCGATTATGCGGCTCTCACCGAAAGGATCCCCTCCATCCGGACGCGCTTCGATAAGCCCATCGGTATACATGAGGATCGAGCATGCTCCCACGGTTGTCGCCTGGGTTGAAAGAAACTTGTAATCAGGAATCACACCCAGAGGGATCGACTGCGTTGCTTTTAGCAGGTTCGCTTTTCCGTTCCTGCAGATGAACAGTGGTGGATGTCCAGCTGACGAGAACGTGATGCTGGCGCCTGCCGTATCAATAATCGCCAGGCTGACGGTGACAAATCTTTCAATCGGAATCTGCTTGCTGATCGACCTGTTAAGTCTTGTGAGACAGTCTCCGGGCAGCATTCCTTCCCCCAGGTAAGCCCGAAGCATGTATTTGATCATGGCTGTATATGTCGCCGCCTCAAGACCTTTTCCGCAGACATCGCCGACAGCAATTGCCATGCGATTATCGTCCAGCTCGACAAAATCGTAGAAATCGCCGCCCACTTTGCCGACCGGTCCGGCGGACCTGTATAACAGGCCGACCTCAACATCATCACGTACCGGCACTTCGGGCAGGAGCGTCGATTGCAGCGTCTCGGCGATGCTGTGCTCCCGCTCGAAGTTCTCGGCACTGACCAGCGCCACTGAACTCTGAGCGGCGAGGAGCGAGATGATCTCCTCGTCTTCGGGTGTGAAATTCTCCCCGGCGGTCTTGTCGCTGAGCATGAAACTGCCCCTGACCCTGCCGCGGGTGTCGCGGATGGTTCCGATGAGCAAGCCGCGCAGGCCCAGATGTCCCTCGGGAAAGTCTTTCAGGCCGCCCGTATCGTCGATTCTGACTCCATCGCGCTCGGACTTTTCAATGAAGCGGGCAATACGCTTGTGCAACATCGGCGCTTCACTTCCTATATCGCAACGCTGCTCATACCAGGGTGCATAGTAGACTGAAATAACCTCGGTTCTTCCTTCCTTTATCAGGGCCATGATTCCAACACCTGCTGAAGTAATATCAGCGGCGCTTTTCAGGATCATCTTCAGAAGCCTGTTCTGATCGGTTTCCCTGTTTAGTGAAAGACTTATTTCATGAAGAATCGATAGCTGGGCGGCGTGGTTCTGCACTTCAGACCGGGTTGCCAGTTCTTTCTGGTACAAACTGGCGTTTTCAATGGCCAGAGAAACCGAGTTTGCGAGCTTACGCGCAAAATCTATCTGGTTCTCGCTGAAGTAGCGAGTGGAGGTTTGTTGGCTGAAGGCCATGACGCCCAAAGCATCTTCTCTCAATTTCAGGGGGACCAGGAGAGAGGACCGGACGCCGCTTGCTGCTATGACGGCCCGAAATTTTTCATCGTCATCCATGACCGCGACAGGTTTGCCTGCCTCTGCGGCCATCATCAACATTTCAGCTTCATCCCCGGAGACGGCGCCACCCACAAGTTCCTCCGGCAGCTTGTGTGCGTACCTGATCGTCCATCGGCC
>JBBAAB010000210.1:0-3498 GCA_041658445.1 Thermoleophilia bacterium | reverse complement strand
CGACCTGGTCGTGCACCGTGCGCTGCTGCGCGAGCTTCACCTGGAGGACTTCAGCTGCAACCGCCTGGAACTGGCAGAAGTGGCGGAGACAAGTTCCGACAATGAGCGCCGCGCCGCGCTGGTCGAACGCACCGCAGATGACATCGTCCTTGCTTTCCTGCTTGACCGGATGCTCTATCAGGAGGGATGGGACAAGGTATTCGAGGGTGAGGTTGTCAGCGTGATCCCCTCGGGCCTGTTCGTACGCTTCGAGGAGTGCTACGAAGGCTACGTGCCCGCCCGCAGGCTCTGGGGTGATTACTACTTGTTGAGCGACAAGGGCAGCGCCCTGGTGGGACGTCGCTCCGGTCGGCCCTACCGGTTGGGAGACCGCATGACCGTACGGGTGGTGCGCATCGATAAACAGCGGGGAAAAGTGGAGCTTGAGCCAGCCAAATAATCCGGGACACCTTACTGAACTCCCGGGTGCGTGGACAGATATTCCCCTCCGGCTCTTGTATATAATCTGAACATGTCAATAAAGGGCTCCAAACCCATTGCTTCCAACCGCAAGGCATTCCACGATTACTTTATCGAGGAGACCTTCGAGGCCGGCATCGAACTCAAGGGCACCGAGGTAAAGTCACTGCGGGCCGGCCGCGCCAACCTCAAGGACAGCTACTGCACAATCAACGATGAGGAGGCCTTCATCGTTGGCCTGCATATCAGCCCCTACGAGCAGGGCAACATCCACAATGTGGACCCCGACCGCACCCGCAAACTTCTGCTGCACAAGCGCGAAATCCGCTCGCTCATCGGCAAGACCCAGGAAAAAGGCCTGACGCTGGTTCCCACAAAGCTGTATTTTCGCAACCGCCGCGTCAAGTTGGAATTTGGCCTCGCCAAGGGCAAGAAGCTTCACGACAAGCGCCGTTCGCTGGCAGACAAGGAATCAAAGAGGGAGATCGAGCGTGGGTTCAGGGAGCGGCAGAAAGGCGATGTGTGAGGCCGGCCCACGTTGATGCTCTTCATGCTGTATCGTCTGCATCCGTCCACAGATGCGGGTATACTATTAGTGGACGCGAGATCCACATTATTCATAACGATTTGTAGTACCCACCTTACGTGGGGGCGACCTGGTTTCGACGGGGTCAATCTGGATGGGAGCAGCAAGCCGAGCTTCCGGTGGGCTCGTTAAACTGCCGGAAAAATAACCTAAACGCAGACGATAATCTCGCGTTAGCCGCTTAATTGCGGCTCGTCGTTCCCGCTAAGTCCACGAGCGGGGTAACGGCGTCAGCTAGTGGACTCAACCGCCGCGGTTGTCTCTCGCCGCGGTTGGGAAACCTTAGAGAGGCTGGCGGACCGGATCCTGCCTTCGTGGAGCCGGAACGTGAGAACCAAAAGCGAAGGCTAAGCTTGTAGATACTCCCTTTTAGATGGCTTCGGACGCGGGTTCGATTCCCGCCGCCTCCACCACCATCCAACCCACCAAAAATGCCTTGTTTAAGGCATTTTTTCATGCCCGATATCGTAACAGCCGGCGGGAATCGAACTTTCATAAATGAAACCTCACAAGAACCTATTGACTCCTATACGCCAATGGCGTATATTGAAGCATGCGCTTTGTGGAGACGCCGATATTTACTAAGGAAGTGCAAAATCTTCTTGGAGAAGAGGAATATAGAGCCCTTCAATTGGCCCTTTTATTCCGACCGGAGCAAGGCGCGTTGATAAAAGGCTCCGGTGGCATCAGAAAAATAAGATGGGGAGCCAAAGGCAAGGGGAAGCCGGGCGGGTGCCGGATAATTTATTATCTGGATAAGCCACGAGAGGTCATTTACATGCTGTTCGCCTATCCTAAGAGTGCCCAGGGAGATCTGACTCCAACACAGATCAAGATTTTAAGCAAACTGGTAAAAGAGGAATTCAAATGAATGAAAAAGACTTTGAAAAACTAAAGACGAGCGTGCGCCAAGTGGGCAAAATCCGCCGCGGCAAGATGAAGCCGAGCCGCGTTATTAAATTCAATCCAGCTGACATTAAGCAAATCAGGCATAACCTCGCTAAATCCCAGGCTGAATTTGCCATGATGATCGGCGTAAGTGTTTCCACGTTACAAAATTGGGAGCAGGGCCGGCGGCAACCAGAAGGGCCAGCCAGAGCTCTTCTGAAAATCGCTGCAGAAAATCCCGAGGCAGTGGATAAGGCGCTAAGCGCCTGAATAAATGGCGAATCACAAGAGAAAACACAGACGTTATTACTCAAGTTGCGCGCTCTGTAAACCCGATAAATACTGGCGCACTCGCAAGGACAAATATGGCGAAAGGCATCGTGGATTCAAGCAATGGCTCACAAGCGAAAAGGACAACTAACTCCCGCGCCCCAATGGTGGAAGCATCTTCGCGATTGGAAACGTATCGCAAATAAGCGGGAGCGCAAAGCAGAAAAAGATGAGATTAAAAAGGGTGCTTGAGAAAGTCTAAATCTATCACGGATTTATCAAGCGTCTCCCCGTATCTGGAGGAGATTGTGAAAATAACTTGTTATCTATCTCCAGCCTGCGGTTCGGAAGGGGAATTAAGGGCAAACATCGATCGCGCGTTGGAGGCTGAAGACATCAGTGCTGACGTCAGCGTTCAGCGTATCGATGATCAAAAAGCAGCGGGCCTTGGGCTCAGTGGCTCTCCATCGATCCTGTTTGATGGAAAAGAACTCCAGCCATCGGCTGGGACAGGCTTCTCATGAAGATTGTTTAAAGACGAGTCGGGCGGGCTCGCGAACGTTGCAACCGTGGGAACGCTGAGAAAGGCAGTTAGAGAAGCGAGTCAAGCCAATCCGTAAGAAGATGGCTTCCTGATAACCCCTTCGAGGGTGGCCAGGACTTTCAACTTAGAGTTCGAATAGCGTTGCACCGCCTCCCTATTGGATCTTTCCGGAAGACGAGTTTAAGCGATTCATGAGCGCTTGCATGTCCGCGACGGTAAGACCTGATTTATTCATGCCTGAGTTCATGAACGACGTCATGGCATTGGCCATCCCGCTTGTTCCCATGTTGCCCTGCATCATAGTGCCGCCACCCATCATGCTCATGCCGCCACCCATCGCGATCGGCTTGCTACCCGCCATCATGCCGTTCATGGCTCCGTCCGACGCATCGTTCATCATCGCTGTGACCATCCCCGAAGAAGAGGTCATCCCCAGCATCCTGGCATTCTCCATCATGGCGGCAATGGCCATTCCATAGTTCCTCATGTCCTGAGAGGCTCCGACTCCGGAACCCTGGACGTTGGGATTCATCGGCGGCGTGGTAAGAATATCGTTCACCATGAAATAATTACTCATCGCCGTGTTTGCGGAGCCGATGTTCGCTGCGGTCATACCGCCGGACATATTACCGGCCATCGTCTGGGCCATGGAAGTGAGTGGGGTCATTTGAATTCCGGTGACCGTAGCGCCACTCGATATCGAGGGAATGACGGCGGTCATCATATCGTTCGGAGCCATGGTCATCATGGA
>JBBAAB010000209.1:0-3498 GCA_041658445.1 Thermoleophilia bacterium | reverse complement strand
CTTGATGACAAGAAGGTCGATGATCACCTTGTAGATTCTCGAGATCCCGTATTTCGAGACACCGAATTTTCTCGGGTGATGGTTGACCTTCAATTGGGCCACCTTTGTCCCCGCCATCGAGGTCATTGCCGGAATAAACCGGTGCATGTCGGAATACAAGGGAATCGATTGGATGACCTCCGCGCGATAGGCTTTCAGCGAACAGCCGTTATCCTTGATGGGGACACCCGTTATTTTCCCGATAATGAAATTGGCGATCTTCGAGGGGATCTTCCGCGAGATCAGTTTGTCCTGCCTTTTGTGCCGCCACCCGCATACGATGTCGTTCCCTTCGTTGATCTTCTCGAGGAATTTCGGTATGTCGGCTGGGTCGTTCTGCAGGTCCCCGTCCATTGTGATAAGGACCTTTCCCCTGGCATGCTCGATCCCGGCTACCATGGCAGGTGTCTGGCCATAGTTCTTACGGAACCGGATCACGCGGAGGCGGGTGTCCTGTTCCGCAAGTTCTTTCGCCTTGCCGAACGTGCCATCGCGGCTCCCGTCATCGACGAACAGGATCTCGTAGATCATTCCCAGTGGTTCGAGGGCCCCGATGATGGCCTTATAGAGCGGGCCTACGCTCTCCTCCTCATTGTAGAGAGGAACGATGACGGAAAGGTCCAGGCTCATCCGCGTTTCGGTAGGATGTATCTTCAAGGGAGCATTTCGCCTATTTAGTCAGGGCGTCAAACCACCGGTTCGCCATGGACTGATACCCGGTTCCGTTGGGATGAACCGTATCCGCCAGTTGGGTGGGGTTCGATAGAAACCATGCGTAAAAATCCGGCGGTGTGACCGTTATGCTGTTCGCAACAACCAATTCATCGATCGCCGCGTTGTAATCCTGGATGCTCGATATGCTGTATGAAGAGTTTGTTGTATAGAGGACCTTCGCCAGGTATGGTGTCTTCCCGGCGGCAACTACAGTCGAGATGATCGTTTGCATGTTGTTTTTATATGTGCTTTTCGTAACTGGCGGAACCTGACCCGCATCGTTCGTTCCGTATAGAATAAGAAAATATTTTCCCGAGGGATGATTCGACAACGTGGTGGAAATAGTCGCCGCTCCATCGGCGGAGGTGTAGCCGCTCACCCCCGCGTTCACAACCGTATTGGGATACCCCTTGAAAGCGGTAAGGAGATTGCCCAATATTGGTTCATAGCCGATTCCGTCTGCGGGATAATCATCCTGCGAACCAGCGGTGATGCTGTCCCCGACCGCCACGTAATATTCCCCCGTCGGGAAGGTATGAATCGCCCCCTTGGTTTTTCTGTTCGGGTCCGCTGTGGGTGCGGCGACCATCCGGAAATAGTAGGTACGATAAGAAGCAAGCGTCATGGGCGTGGAAGAGACCGACTGATCAATATTCCCCGATCCCAGAAGTTGATGCGGGAACGGTGTCTCGGCGAAAGAAGTGAGCGTAGGATCCGTTCCATACTCGAACCAGGCTTCCGTATCAACCCCGTTCGGGTTCACGGTCCCGTTAAGGGTCGCGGCGGTAGTCGTGATGGCCGTGGCGGTACCCGTGGTAGCCGAAGGTCCCCAAACCACCGTGATGTCCACGTTGTCGGACGCGGACAACGACCGGCTGTCTGTGACCGTTAACTGGAACCGCAAGACCGCACCGGCAGGAGGGACCGTCGGGGCGGTGAAGGTGGGGCTTACCGCCGTGTTGCTGGAGAGTGTCACCGTCGTTCCCGCCACCTGCTGCCACAGGTAGGAAGTGATTGTGCCCGAGGGGGTCGAGGAGCCGGACCCGTTCAGGGTTGCCGTCTGCCCCTGGAACACCGTCTGATCGGGCCCGGCGTTGGCGACGGGGGGTGGATTGAGGGTGCTGAAACTTTGAATGGCACCTTTCTGCGGGCCCGCGGGATTGCTCGCTGCCACCCGGAAATAAACGGTTGCCCCGAATCCCAAGCCGGAGATCGCCTCGCTCGTCGGCACGGCCGCAGAACCGGATCCGATCGGCTTTGAGGAGGTCGTGGAGAACGTGGCAAGGGTGGCGCTGGTCCCCCACTCGAACCAGGCGTCGGTTGCCAGCCCGTTCGGGTTCACGGTTCCGTTGAGGGTCGCGGCGGTAGTCGTGATGGCAGAGGCGGATCCCGTGGTCACCGTGGGTGCCATGGCAGAGGTGCTGAAGTTGGCGATGGTCCCTTTGGTTACCCCCGACGAATTCGAGGCAACCACGCGGAAATAGTACACCGTGCCGAAATTCAGACCGGCGAGCGGCGCGGAAACTGGCTGGATGGCTGTCCCGGCAACAAAGGGTTGCCTGGCCGTGTTGTCGAAGGTCGCCAGGGTCGGGCTGGTCCCCCACTCGAACCAGGCTTCCGTTGCCAGCCCGTTCGGGTTCACGGTTCCGTTGAGGGTCGCGATGGTATTCGTGATGGCCGATGCGGCAGGCGTGGCCACCGTCGGTGGCGGAGGGGCGGTTGACGAATCCCCTCCGCCACCGCAGGAAACAAGGAAAGAACACAGGAAAAAGAGGAAAGCGGGGAACCGGAATATTCCTTTCATGACACAGCACCTTTCGGTTGGTGATTTCTTGACCTCAAGCATTTTTAAAAAGGTTCCCCTCTTTCCGGCGAACGTTGTCTTCGCTTGCCGCCTTTATGGAACAGCAAGCAGCTGGATGTTGTCGAAGAAGGCTTCCTGTTGGTTCATCTGGAGTTCGACCTTGGAAACGTTGATAGATGTCGTGTTACTGTTCAACACGATGGTTTCGCCGAACGCCTGGACGGTGGTCACCGTCGGAGTGAATCTGAAGGTTACATGGTAGGCAATCGGAGGATTTTGGGAAACATAGTTGTTGATATTGGAGAACGCAACATTGTCGACCACCACCCCGCCGACCACCTTGGTCACTCGCGGTAACTCTCCCGGGGATAATACGTTATCCCATTGGAAAGCGGCCATTTCGTAATAATTGTTCGCGTCCGCCATCAGACGGATCCAGATTCCCCCTCCGATCGGATACGTGGTCCGGGGGTAGAAATCCAATGAAAATACCCCGCTATTATTTGTCGGGAGCGCCTTCGAAAAGATGAATCCAAGATCGTCCGGCACGATTACCTCCAGCCTTTTCCCGACGGAATCATAGTTGAACTGTACGTCCGGGGGGGGCGGTGGAGGAGCGTGGAAGGGGACCACCAGTTGGGTATAGGAACTCCGGGTGTCCGTGCTGAAGTCGTCCAAGGACCCCCAATCCACCGTGATGTCCACGTTGTCGGACGCGGACAACGACCTGCTGTCTGTGACCGTCAACTGGAACCGCAAGACCGCACCGGCAGGAGTGACCGTCGGGGCGGTGAAGGTGGGGCTTACCGCCGTGTTGCTGGAGAGTGTCACCGTCGTTCCCGCCACCTGCTGCCACAGGTAGGAAGTGATTGTGCCCGAGGGGGTCGAGGAGCCGGACCCGTTCAGGGTTGCCGTCTGCTCCATCAACACCGTATTGTCGG
>JBBAAB010000208.1:0-3524 GCA_041658445.1 Thermoleophilia bacterium | reverse complement strand
TACTGACGGCAGTCATGGAGAACGACCGGCCCGACTTCCCGTTCGTGGCGCGGCGTCGCAGAACGATAACTATAGGCGTTCCCTGCGAACGCACAGAAGGATGTTTCTGTGAAAAAACAGGGCACGATAGCGTGGGGCCGGGAGATTATGATCTTTTCCTTGTTCCGGAGTCCGCGGAAGAAAATAGCGGCGATGACATGCGCATGATCGTCGGCACTGAAGCCGGTGCCAGGCTTGCCGGTGGCGCCCCCGTAAACGTGGTGAAGGAACCTGTTGAGATTTCAGCCCCGGGGAGGGAGGAAAGCGGTGAGGTGACACGCTGGCCTCTGGCGGCGCTGCCGGACAAAATCAGGCAGTCGATGGGGGCCGTCATGTGGGATGAACTGGCCGACCGCTGTCTGGGATGCGGCAACTGCACCATTGTCTGCCCTCTGTGTTACTGCTTCTACACGCGGGACGAGACCGGCCTTGACCCGACAGCCGGACGCCGATTAAGACAATGGGATTCTTGCCAGCTCGTGGGTTTTGCCCGCGTAGCCGGCGGTTATAACTTTCGCGAGGCACGCTCCGAGCGCATCTGGTACCGCTTCTCTCACAAGTTCATGAGAATGCTGGAAACCTTCGATCGTGCCGGTTGTTCGGGCTGTGGCGCCTGCTTCCATTTTTGCCCGGCGGCCATAGATCCGCGCCAGGTAATCGAAAGCGTGCTGGAGGTGACCGATGGACGCTGAGGCGGCTGGGAATACCTTCAGGGGAACACAGCTGAACGAGTACATCCCTTACCCGGCGCGGGTGCTGGAAACACGGCTGCTTACACCCGGGAGCCGCCACTTTGTGCTGCAATTCAAGGACCAGGGGCTGCGCGAGTCCTTTTCGTTCTGTGCCGGCCAGTTCGTTCAGACATCCCTGCTGGGCATAGGCGAGGCACCTTTCGCGATATGTTCGCCACCAACCCAGAAGGGAACCTTCGAGCTTTGCGTGCGTGAAACCGGTAATGTCACCCGGGCCCTGCATCGTCTTGCGAAAGACGAAACGGTCTGGGTAAGGGGACCCTACGGGCAGGGTTTCCCACTTGCTGACATAGCGGGCCAGAACCTGGTCTTTATTGCCGGCGGGATCGGCCTCTCCCCTCTGCGAAGCGCTATAAAGTGCGCCGTCTGTCTCGACGAGGAATTCGGAGGGTTGACCGTGCTGTATGGAACCAAAAGCCCCGACCAGCTCCTTTTCCAGGACGAATACGACGAGTGGCGCCAGGGCTGCCGCCTCGAGATAACCGTCGAAGAGGCCGCGTCAGGCTGGCGGGGCAGAACCGGCCTTATCACCTCGCTTTTCGATGTTGTCGACCTCTCGCCACTCAACACACAAGTCCTGATTTGCGGCCCGCCGGTGATGTTCAGATTCGTCCTCGGGCGCTTGCAGGAACTCGGCTTTGCTGATTCGCAGATCTATGTCTCACTGGAGAGGAACATGCGATGCGGCATCGGCAAGTGCGAACACTGTGTTGTGGAGAGTTTTTATACCTGCCGTCAGGGACCGGTCTTTTCAATCGAGCAGATCAGGGGGATATCGTCAGCGCTGAGATGACAGACCAGGGCAGATCATCGGCGGCTCACAAGGGCAAGCTGCAGGTCGGTATCTTCTCGTTGACCTCCGACGCAGGCTGCTCGCTGGAGTTCCTCAACTTCGAAGACGACCTCCTCGCCATAGCCCATGCCGTTGACATCCTGCACTTTCCCATGGCACGGGCCTACAATATTGATGGCCCCTTCGATGTAGCTTTCGTGGAAGGGGTGCCTGCCAGAACCATGGAGCCCGAAGTGCTTAGAAACGTCAGGCGCAACTCGAAACTGCTGGTGGCATTGGGAAGCTGCGCGTCTTTCGGCGGAGTCCCGGCGGCCCAGCATTTCCATGATCTTGAGGACATGAAGAAGTATGTCTACAAGGGCATGGAGGATCTGGACACGCTTGAGATATATCCCATTTCCAACTACGTCCGCGTCGATTTTCAGCTTCGCGGATGCCCGGCCAGCAAGTGGGAGATCATGGAAACGCTGACCGCCCTGATCGCGGGGCGGGCGCCGCAATTAAAAGCTTATCCCCAGTGCGTCGAATGCAAGGTACTGGAGAACCGCTGCCTGTTGATCGAAGGACAACCCTGCCTGGGACCTATCACGCGGGCCGGCTGCGGGGTGATCTGTCCATCGGTGGGAGTCGCTTGTGACGGTTGCCGGGGCCCGACCGAAGAACCGAACCTGAAATCGGCGATTCAGATCCTGTCGCGTGACACCACCTATCCGGATCTCATCCGCAAGCTGCAGAAGTTCTGTTCGCTGGTGCCCGAATACCAGGAGCTATTCGACCAGTGGCGCGAAAGCAGCTGATGAACTTTCATGATGCTCTCTTAAAAAGTGAGTGTTGACACCGCTCCGGATTCAATCATGCCCGTCCTTTAACCCGGACGCGCTCATCGTGATATCATGGGCACGCCTGAGACGGCCGGACAGGCTGACTTCCCGGCAAGAACTTCAAAATCGACAGACCTTTGGATCAGCTGATTCACGCGGGCGAAAAGGCCGGATGGAAATCAACATGGATGGTTCAAAATGACTGAATCACTAAAGAAAAGATTGCGGGTCCTGCTGGCGGAAAAAGCATACCTGACAGGAGAGTTTATTCTCACTTCCGGAAAACGCAGCGACCATTATTTCGATTGCAAGCGAGTGACTTTCGATCCCGAGGGGCTTGCCGTGATATCCGACCTGCTGGTGGAAAAGATGCGCGGCGCCGGCATCAGCGCTGTCGGCGGCCTGACGCTCGGGGCCGATCCCATCGTCGCGGGAGTCGTCGACGCCAGCTGGCGCTCGGGGTATCCGATCCAGGGTTTTGTCGTTCGCAAGGAACCGAAAAAACACGGCACCAGTGAATGGATCGAGGGCGTAGTGTCACCGGGCACCCGCGTGGCGGTCGTGGATGACGTCGTTACCAGTGGCGGCTCCATCGTCAAGGCGATTGAAAGATGCCGCAGCGAAGGCCTGGATCCCGTGATGGCTTATGCCATCGTCGATCGCGAGGAGGGCGGAGCCGAAATCATCGAGCGCGATTGCGGCGTTCCCTTCGAACCGCTTTTTAAATACAGCGAGGTCATCGAGCCCGGATAACGCCAACATTACGGGTAATTGCGATCTGGTTTGAAAAGCGCCGGAATCCGGCAAAAGGGTTCCTGTAACCCGGGGCCGTAAAGTGAAGATCGAACTCGAACACGTTACCAGGATCGAAGGCCATGCGTCACTAACCGTGATGCTGGGGGAAGGCCGGGTTCATTCCGCCAGACTCAAGTACGAGGAAGGGGCGCGGCTTTTTGAGGGCCTTTTACGGGGCCGCAAATTCTTCGACGCGCCCACCATCGCCTCACGTATCTGTGGCGTCTGCCCCTCGGTTCACAATGTCACGGCGCTCAAGGCTATCGAAACCGCCCTCGGCGTCAAAACCGGCCCGGTTACGGACAAGCTTCGCCGGCTCATGAT
>JBBAAB010000207.1:0-3544 GCA_041658445.1 Thermoleophilia bacterium | reverse complement strand
ATGGCGCGAACCTCAACCTGCCGGCCAACAATGTGAGCTATTTTGACTTCGTTAAGGCGAACGCGGCCATAAAGCAGATTGAGGCGCTGGAGAAGAGAGTCGCGGCGCTAGAGCCTAAGAAATAGAGGGATTGGTTTACGTACCATTGCCGGGCGGCGTCAGCCGCCCTTTTCTTTTTTGGAGGCTGGGAAAAATTTGGTCCGGTCGGTTATGGCGCGGCAGGGAGTCGCCCTTCGTCACGGGATCCGGCAGCTAGCGCCCAGTGCCCGACGACTGCATGGATGCAGGAGGTAGAGCAACGCACAGAGCAGTTGCCGAGGCGAACGGGCGACTCCCTCTGCAATCGTGGCAGCGGTGTCTTTAATGCTTGCCGACGAGTGGGTGCCCGGGTGGTGACTAACTGGCCGCAACCGCGGTGGTGGAAGGCGCTACGGAATCATCGTGCGAACCCCGCCTTGCGTAGGCCGTCAAGGAAGTGCTCGCGATCCGCCGGATTCTTGAAGGGGAAGGTCTTCTGGATGCGCACCCGGGAGAAACCGGGATCGAGGGTAAGGACCTGCGTCGCTTCCCATCTGGCTTCCTGGATGGCCCCTGATTGCGCATAGGCAGCGGCCAGCCATACGTGCAGCCGCTCGGAGGTAGGATTGCTCTCAATGCCTTTCTTGAATGCTTCGATCGCCTCGTCGTAGCGCCGCAGGATGTAATACGCCTGCCCCAGGTGGAATGAGTAATTGTAGGGATGATGCGGATTGAGTTGTATCGACTTCTGTATGCGTTCCAGTCCCTCCTGCGGGCGGCCGGCATAATAGAGAAGTGTCGCCAGCAGCACGTGGGCGTTGGCGTAGTTGGGATCGTACTGGATGGCTTGCTCTGCCTCGACGAGCGCCTTCGCGTACTCCTCCCGTTCCCGGTAGGCGAGACCTGCCACGAAGTAGGCGACGGGCAGGGCCTTTTGCAGAGAGATCGCCCTTGTCGCCAAGTCGTTGGCGTCGCGCAGCGATTGTTTTGGTTTATCGCTCCAGCCGTTCATCGCATCGAACACATGCGTCCAGGCGAGCATGGCGTAGGCCATCGCGAAGTTCGGGTCGGACTGAATGGCCTTGTGAAAGAGCTCGCGCGCCTTTTTATTTTCGGCTCTATTAAGGTAAAGGTAAAAGTGCTGCCGGCCGCGCAGGAAGTGATCGTAGGCCTCGGCGCTGTGGGTAAGCGGCGCCCCCAGGTCCTGGCGCTCTCCGCCGCCCACCTTTACCGCCAGCGCCGATATGATGCTTTGGGTGATTTTGTCCTGCATGTTGAGGACCACGTCCATCTCGCCGTCGTAGCGTTCCGCCCAAAGATGAACGCCGGAGGCCGCCTCGATGAGCTGCGCATTGATTCGCACTCGCCCTCCCGCCCGGCGCACGCTTCCGTGGAGAACGAAGCGCACATTAAGTCTCTCGGCTACCTGGCGAACGTCGAGCGGCTGGCCTTTGTAAACGAAAGCAGAGTCGCGGGCGATGACCAGGAGATCAGCGTTTTTCGCCAGCCCGGTGATCAGGTCATCGGTCATGCCATCGGCGAAGTAGTCCTGAGCGCGGTCGCCGCTCAGGTTGTCGAACGGCAGCACCGCGATTGATTTGAGCTGGGCTTGGTCGCCGCCCGTACCGATCGTGGCCTTCCATGGACTCTGCCAGAAGAGCGCGCCAACCGCAGCCACGAGCACAACAAGCGCGGTCGCCGCGCCCACTCGGATCCAGCGGTTTCGAGTTTGGGCGCGGGCGCGATCGTGATTAGCGGTTTCGGTTGTTTCGGTGCGTTCTTCCAGCTGGTCGACGGGTGCCACCAGGCGGTAGCCTCTTTTCGAGAGAGTCTCGATGATCTGCGGGTGTCTGGGGTCGTCCTTGAAGGCCTTGCGCAGCTTGATGATGGCATTGGTCACGGCGTCGTAGCCGACGACCCGGCTGCGCCACACGGCGGCCTCCAGTTCCTCTCGACTGACCACCTGCCCGGGCCGGCAGGCCAGATACTCCAGCACCTCCATGACCTTCGGTTCAAGTTGGGCGGTCTCGTCTCCGCGGGAAATGCGACCGCTGGGCGGATCCACTACCCACTCGGCGACACTGAATACGCGCGCCGGGTTGCTCGGCGTTTCTCCCGCTCCCTGTTCGTTCATGTGCATAGCGATAGCGGCGGTGGCGACCGATTTTATCGGCGTAAAAAAAGCGCAAAAACGTCGTCTCGTCTCGATAACTTTACTCCCATCGCATGGTATCAAGGAAACGTTGAAACCATCCCTATCACCACCCTTCGAGGCTTTCAGTCGAATCGAGGTCGGTGGGTCTGGGACAGGCGAGAATCGAAACGATCGGGATGGAGGTGAAACCATGAAAAGGAGGTTTGTTATATGAGAGCAATAACCTATGCGGTATTTGGCAGCGTCGTGATGTGTCTGAGCGCCTGGCAACCAAGCCGGTCGGCGGAAGTAGCGCCCATTGCGGCGCCCGATTACTCGCTCCATCGAGTGACCGACAAGATTTATGTCATTTACGGGCCCTTCGACGTGCCCAATAATGAAAATCGCGGTTTTCGCAACAATCCTGTCATCGTGCTGACGAGCCAAGGCGTGGTGATGTTTGACCCGGGCGGCAGCGCCTATGCTGGAGAGATGGTCGTGAGAAAGATCGGGACCCTCAGCAAGGAGCCAGTCGTTGCGATCTTCAATTCGCATGCCCACGGCGACCACTGGCTCGGCAATGAAGGTGTAAAGAGGGCTTACCCGCAGGCGGTGATCTACGGTCATCCGGGCATGAAGGCGCTGGTGGACGGTGCTGAGGGCGAGCGTTGGCTTGCCATGGTCGAACGGCTTACCGCGGGCACCGCTGGCGGTAAGAAGGTTATCGGACCGGACAAGACGCTGAACAACGGCGACGTCATCGATATCGGCGACACGAGCTTCCGTATCCATCACACGGGTCCGGCGCACACGGACAACGACATCATGATCGAAGTGGTTGACCAGAAGGTATTGTTCACCGGAGACGTAGTGAGAAACGGAGCGTTGGGCCTCATGGAATCGGACGCGAGTTTCAAGGGGAACATCGCCGCTATAGATTGGATGGTGAAGAAAAAATTCAAACACTACATACCCGGCCATGGTCGTGCCGGCGGGATCGAGATCGCGCAGGCCTATCGCGCTTATTTGAACAAATTGCTGACGACGGTTAGGAAATTGTATGCGGAAAATCTGTCCGATCACGAGATGAAGCCGGCGGTACTCCAGACCGTCTCGGCATACAAGGATTGGGCCGGATTTGAACTGGTGCTTGGCCCACACGTGAGCCGCGCCTATCTGGAGATCGAGGCCGAGGCGTTCTGATGCGGCCGGCCCAGACTAGCGGCGCTTGAGACGTGGTGCCCGGAGCTTCGCACCTCCCTGGGCGCGCAGTAACGTCATGGCATCCTTGAGCAAAAACTCCTTGAACGCCTGGGCCACGGGCGAGAGGCGCTTGCCGCGGCGGTGCACGATGTACCAGTGACGCATGATCGGGAAGCCGGCGACGTCGAG
>JBBAAB010000206.1:0-3574 GCA_041658445.1 Thermoleophilia bacterium | reverse complement strand
TCTCCGCGATCCCGAGAGCATCCACGCTCATGTCGGCTCCGCCCCACGTCAGATCCTTTATCGCCTGGACAGCGGGTGTCTTCTTGGCGTTTACGACGTCATGCGCGCCCACCTTTTTTGCGAGTTGCAGCTTTTTATCGTCGATGTCGACGGCGATTACATAGGCACCCATGGAGGAGCACACATCGATCGCGGTGAGCCCGATTCCCCCGCACCCGAAAACGGCGACCTTATCTCCGGGCTTTACCTGTCCCCGGCTCACAACTCCATGATAGGCCGTCTGAAAACGGCATCCAAGGGCTGACCCGGCGGGGTAGTCAAGGCACTCGGGAAGCTTGAAGAGGTTGTAATCCGCATCCGGGAAGTTCATGTACTCCGCAAACGTGCCGTTGAAACTGAAGCCCGTGATGCGCAGCGTGTTGCAGTTGTTCGAGTTGTGCACCTCACAGTAGGGGCACGTGACGCATCCTACGGCAACCGGGACAACGATGCGATCCCCTTTCTTGAACTTCTTGACGTTCTTACCCACTTCCTCTATGTATCCGCACGCCTCGTGGCCGGGGATGATCGGCAACGTTGGGAAGAGCCCGACCCACTCCCAATCCCCCATCCACTCATGCCAGTCGCTCCTGCAGATGCCGTTGGCAACGATCTTGATGATAACGGCGTTGTCGTCGCTGAGCTTCGGGTCAGGAACTTTTTTCACCAGCATCTTGCCCTTGAATTCCTCCAGCATTATCGCTCGCATTTCCGTCTCCTTTCCTGGGTGATCATGACGGTCGAATTCGTTGGTTGAATATTCGCATATCTTCCCTTGGAGTTCCCGATCCGGCCCGCCTTCCTAAAAGGCGTAGAGGAACCGAACCCCGAACGTCTGTGACTGTGGCCCGCTCTTTACGGAAACCCAATCCTTGTACTGAAGGAGCAAATGGTGATTGGGACTCAACCAGAAACCCATGGATGCCTGCAGAGCATGGTTGCCCTGCTTGTCGTTGCTTTTCACCCCGGCGACCGTCGTCTCGCCTCCATTGTGATAATAATAATCGCCCGCAACATACATGGTTTTGGAAATATCGTAACTCAAATGGGACTCCAGGGTCAGAAGAGCGTCCTGCTTCATCGTAATCCCGGGGGCCGTGTAATCCTTATTGTCCGTATAACCCTCGACATTGGCGATAAGTTCGAAATACGTTTTTTCGCCTATGCCCTTTACGTACCCCACTTCGCCTTTTAAAGCCCACCGGTTGGCACCCAGATTGACGGCCCGATCTTTGTCATATTCACCAATGGGGACGGTCAGGAAAGGGGTGACCCCGAACCATGTCTTGGATTTGGGGTCGTTTACGATCCAGGCGGTCATGGCGAGTATCGGGTCAGCGATACCCGTGGCCGAAAGGCTCGCGCCCCCCACGCCCGCCCCGTCGAGGTGGGCTTCCCCAGCGGGGATCAATATCTGCGGGTCCACAACATAGGGCCCGAGTTTTGTGAAGTGAACCACCCTGAAGATGGCGACGTTCGTAGTGAGATTGAAGTCCTTGCTCAAGGTTTTTCCGTTGCCTTTGAGTTCGTTGCTGGAGGTGTGCCGGAAATACGTAATCATCAGGTCCGTCCCCGGCGGAGCGGGGATATAATCCCGAGCGTCGTCGTCGGCCAGAACTTGCGTCCCGAATCCGAGCACCATGCACATCGACATAGCTACAACCAGTTTTCTCATCCGAATCCTCCTTCGCTCCATTCTTCCTCCTGAGATCTCGTGTGTTTTCCCTCTTTCCGATGCTATCCAGACGCCAACCTCGCCCTTGACCGGAACGCGACGCCCGTCAGGCTCCCCTCCCAGGGCTTTGACGTCCCGCCCACCGCTCCCCCCTTTCCATGAGCACGTTAATTTCCGCTCGTGACGAGATGGCAATCACCTGGCGACAAGAGGAGGCCCAGCCCTCAGGGAGCAATGCTGTCCCGCGTCGAAGGCCCTAGCGTTCGTGGCTTGGTCCATACAATATTTATGCCATCACCTTCTCTGATGTTCCGGAAGATGGTTTTCGTTGGCACACGGTTTTGTCTGATTGCTGTCGCACAGACAGGCAGCGTTTCACCGTCTGTTCCCAACGGTTGTCCCAATCTGACACAAAGTCGGGCTTCATTTTGAGACATTGTTTCGTAATGAGTGACCTTGTCCCCGTTTTCCTCTCCGGCCGGAAGGTTATAATCCTCAAAAAATCGTGATCCTCATTTCGAGGAGGACGATATGCGGAAGAAGATGTTTTCGGAGGAAGCAGATCGCCTTGGCCCTGCGGGAAGCGGAGACGGGGACGCCGGTCACGGAGGTATGCCGGAAGATGGGAGTGCCCGATGCACGAACACGCGCGACTCGGATGTCCGAGGCCGTGCCCTATTCTCTCGGATTTCATGAAACTTGGTTACCATTGCAACAGCTTGGTTCCCGTGGTATAAGGGTCTTGTTTTCTCCGTTGTTTCGTCGATTGGCCCAAAGGGTTGCCGCAGTCCGGAAAAAGACCGCTTCTGCTTTTGAGACGCCGTCTCGGGGTGGACGTCTCGTCGAATGAGTTGGCTTTCTTGGAAAACCAGGAGGCTGAGAGTGACTCATGAGCAAGAAAGTCTACGCCAAATTTCAGGACAACCACCGTAAGGCCGATAAGCTATGGGAAAAGTTTGTCGCCAAAGAAGACACTATCACGGCAGATGTGCAGGACCCGCTTGCAAGTGCGATGATAGGCGAGTGGCAGCGGTGTAAGAATCTCGGCGTCGATCCTTTCAAGCAGTCCGCAGTTCTGCTCCCCGACGAGGAATTCGCACGAATCGCACGAGAGAAATCCTGGATCGTCGAAGCGGCCAGACCAATCTTGGACAAGACTGCGAACCTCCTCTCGCACGTTCCGGGATCCCTGATCTTCACAGACTCACTCGGTGTGGTGCTCCATCTGGCGGGAAGTTCTCGCGCCCGGCTCCAGCTCGCCGATGGAGTGAATCTCATCGAAGGCTCACAATGGGCCGAATCGGTGGCGGGGAACAACGGCATGGGGACGGCGATACAGAAGAGGGCGCCGGTTCTCGTCTTCGCCTCGGAGCACTTCTGCCAGGGTTGGCAAGACTTTACGTGCGCCGCTTCCCCTGTGTTCGACCCATTAACGGGGGATGTGCTCGGCGTCGTCGACTACAGCATCTCCGTGAAAGACTACCGGGACGATGCGTTGGCGCTCACCTACTCCCTGGCGGGCAATGTGACAGCTGGCCTGCGACTATCCCTGGACGTTGCTCGCATGCACCTGATTCGCGAGTACACGGACCGCTCGTCCCGTTTCCCCTCCGACGATGTGATCGTCGTCGACCGGGGAGGCCGGATTGTAAGGAGCACTCCCGGCATCGACCCGGAAACTCTCGCATTGGTGGAGACGGGTGATTCCGCGATCGGTTCAGACCCGCCGCTTCACACGCAGGCCATCTGTCTTTCGGATCAACGGATCGGAACTCTCTTTGTGGTCCGGCGCGGTCAAACGCCCCTGTACTCCATATCAACCGCCCCTCAGCGACAAAGCGAGATTCGCTCTTTCGGGCA
>JBBAAB010000205.1:0-3605 GCA_041658445.1 Thermoleophilia bacterium | reverse complement strand
CGGCCGATGCCGACGCCGTATACGACCGGATAGTGGAGATAAACCTGGCGGAACTGGAACCGCTGACCGCCAAACCCCACAGCCCGGAAAACATAGGCACGGTCCGGGACATGGGAAAAATTGCGGTGCAGCAGGTCTGTCTGGGCAGCTGCACCAATTCCTCCTACAAGGATCTCGCCACGGTGGCGCGCATTCTCAAAGGCCGGGTAGTGCACCAAGACGTCAGTTTCATTATCGCTTGCGGTTCCAAACAGGTTCTGGAAACCCTCGCCCGCGACGGCTATCTGGCTGACCTCCACTCCGCCGGCGCCCGGTTTATGGAAAATGCCTGCGGGTTCTGTATCGGCAACAGCCAAAGTCCCTCCAGTCAGGCGGTCTCCCTGAGAACATCAAACCGGAACTTTTTGGGCCGCTCGGGCACTGCCGACGCCTCCGTCTATCTCGTCAGTCCCGAGACGGCCGCTGCGGCTGTAATCACGGGTCGTTTTACAGACCCCCGCGACCTGGGCATCCCCTATCCGGAGGTAAGCATGCCAGTTGAATTTTATGTTGATGACCGCCTGATCATCAAACCCGAAGCTGGTGCAGACAGTGCCGCGGTCAGCATCTACCGGGGGCCGAACATCGGCGATCCTCCCCGGAGCACGCCGCTGCCGGATCTTCTGGCCGGCGAAGTAACCATCAAGGTGGGCGACAAGATCACGACTGACCACATCATGCCGGCCGGGGACCTGATGAAGTATCGCTCCAACATCCCCAGGTACTCCGACTTTGTCTTCACCCATATGGACCGTGATTTTTCTCAGCGAGCGCAAAAGATAAAAAACGCGGGCCGGCACAACATCATTATTGCCGGTCTTTCCTACGGACAGGGTTCCTCACGGGAACATGCGGCCATCTGTCCCATGTACCTGGGCGTCAAGGTCGTCCTGGCCCGGTCTTTTGAACGGATACATGCGGCGAATCTGATCAATTTCGGCATCCTTCCTATAACATTCCAAGAGGAAGCGGAGTACGAAATGATCAAGCAAGGGGATCTGCTGGAGATAGAAAATATCCGGGCAATCCTGACGGAAAACGGTAAAATGATCGTCCGCAATCTGTCCCAGGACAGGTCATTTTCAGTGTCTTACGACTTATCGGCGCGCCAGAAAAAGCTGCTCTTGGCCGGCGGCGCCCTCAACATACGGTAAAGAGGCGTATATGTCGTCTAATAATAAAATCAAGGTAGTAACCCCCATCGTGGAGATGGACGGCGATGAAATGACCCGGATCATGTGGCAGATGGTGAAGGATAAGCTGCTCCTGCCCTATCTGGATATGCAGCTCGATTATTATGACCTGCACGTGAAGCACCGTGACGATACGGACGATCAGGTGACCGTCGCTGCCGCCGCAGCAATCAAGAAATATGGCGTCGGAGTCAAGTGCGCCACCATTACGCCCAATGCGGATCGGGTGCAGGAATATCATTTGAAAACCGCCTGGAAGAGCCCCAATGGAACGATCCGGGGCATCTTGGACGGCACGGTATTCAGAAAGCCGATCATCACGAAAAACGTCCGTCCCGTTGTCTCCGCTTGGAAGAAACCGATCATCATCGGCCGGCACGCCTACGGCGACATGTACAGCAATGTGGAGATGCAGATCGCCGGGGCCGGCACGGCGGAGCTTGTCTTTACACCCGCCGGCGGAGGGATGGAAGTCCGCAAAATCATTAAGGAATTTCAGGAACCAGGGATCATCCAGGGCATTCACAATACCGACGCTTCCATCGAAAGCTTCGCCAGGGCCTGCTTCACCTTTGCCCTGGACCAGAAGGTCGACCTCTGGTTCAGCACCAAGGACACCATCTCCAAGATATATGACGCCCGTTTCCGGGACATCTTTTCCCGGGAATATGAAAATAACTGGCGGGACAAGTACCGCGCAGCGGGTATAACATACTTCTTCACCCTGATCGATGACGCCGTCGCCCGCATCATGAAGCACGAAGGCGGCCTCCTCTGGGCGCTTAAAAACTACGACGGCGATGTAATGTCGGACATGATAGCCTCGGCCAGCGGCAGCCTGGCCATGATGACTTCCGTGCTCGTTTCCCCGCGCGGCTATTTCGAATACGAAGCCGCGCACGGCACAGTGCAGAAGCACTACTACCGGCATCTGGAGGGGGAGCGGACCTCAACCAATTCCATGGCCCTCATCTTCGCCTGGTCGGGTTGCCTGCGGAAGCGGGGAGAGCTTGACCGGACGCCCGCGGTCGTGGACTTTGCGGATAAGTTGGAAGAGGCAGCCATCGCGACGGTCGAATCAGGCGTCATGACGGGCGACCTCTTAACGGTTGCCGAAGCCGCTGTCGGCAATCGGAAGGTCGATACGGAGCCCTTTATCGACGCGATTGCCGGGAATCTGCAAAAAAAGTTGTCATGACAAAAGTAAACCTGAAAAATCTGTCCCTGCGAGAGGTCGAACATCTCATCCTGAGCCTCGGCAAGGAGCGATACCGTGCCCAACAGATCATGAAATGCTTGTACCACCAGGGGGCGACCTCTTTTGACGAAATGACCACGCTCGCCCGGGATTTCCGCATCAAGCTCGCGGAGATCGCCACTATCGGTCAGCCTGAATTGGTGAAGATCCAGACCTCCCGGGATGGCACGAAGAAGGCCCTTTTCCGGCTGGCAGACGGCAACTCTATCGAAAGCGTGCTCATCCCGGGGAAGAAGCACTGGACGGCCTGCCTGTCCACCCAGGTCGGCTGTCGCATGGGGTGCAAATTCTGTCTCACGGGCGGTCAGGGGCTGACGAGAAATCTGCAGCCGGCGGAAATAACCGGTCAGCTTACCCTCCTCAAATTTAAAACCCCGGAAGGTCCGGATATAAATAACATCGTCCTTATGGGCATGGGGGAACCGCTGGACAATTACGAAAATGTCCTGAAGGCCATTGCCATCATCACCTCCGACCCGGGACCGGGCTTCTCCAACCGGAAATTGACCCTCTCCACCTGCGGCCTCGCCCCGATGATTGGGCAATTGGGCAAAGACATCTCCATCAATCTGGCCGTGTCCCTGAATGCGGCCGACAACACAACAAGAAGCGCCTTGATGCCGATCAATAAGAAATATCCGCTCGCCATGCTGCTATCTGCCTGCCGCGACTACCCCATGCCCGGCCGCAGGATGCTGACCTTCGAATATATCCTGATGGCCGGCGTAAATGACTCCCCGGCGGATGCGGAAAAGCTGGTCCGTCTTTTGAAAGGCATCCACTGTAAACTAAACTTGATCGCCTTCAATGAATTCCCCACCGCGCCATTCCGGACGCCCAAGCTTGATGATATACGCAACTTCCAGCAGGTGCTGCTTAAACACCATTATACGGTCATCCTCCGCGCCAGCAAGGGGAGCGATATCCTGGCCGCCTGCGGCCAACTGAGCGGCCAAGCCTACGAGCTATCCGCAGCAACTTCAGTGAGAGAATAGTAATGGCTGACGTTTTACAACTAGCCTTGCCGGCACGTCTGCTTTTTTCATTCCTGCGAACCATCCCGGCGGGATTGAGAAGATATCTGTTCGGCATCATGGCTCTCGCTTACTACCACA
>JBBAAB010000204.1:0-3618 GCA_041658445.1 Thermoleophilia bacterium | reverse complement strand
GCTTGCCCTTACCGGATATCCTCCCGAAGATCTCACCTTCAACCCGGATTTCCTCGCCGCGAACATGGCCGCGATCGAAGATCTTTGTCACAACGCCCGCAATATCGTTGTCGTGGCCGGATTCCTCGACAGTCAAGCTGGTGACATCCACAACGCCGCGGCCATATTGTCAGGTGGAAAAATAGCCGGAGTCTGTCACAAGATGAGGCTGCCGAATTACGGTGTTTTCGATGAGTTCCGCTATTTCAGCGCCGGCACGCGTCCGGCGCTTCTCGATATGGCCGGCAGGCTTATCGGCGTGAACATCTGTGAGGACATATGGTATCCGGATGAGCCCATCGGTTCCCAGGTCGCAGCCGGCGCCTCGCTCATTATCAATATTTCCGCGTCACCATACCGCACCGGCCGTACCCGCAGCCGCGAGGAAATGCTGGAGACGCGCGCGCGCGACTACATCACTCCCGTGGCACTGGTCAATATGATTGGCGGTCAGGACGAGCTTGTTTTTGACGGCAACAGCCTTGTATATGACGAGCACGGCAGGTTGCTTGCCCGCGGCGCCAGTTTCGAAGAAGACATGGTGGTCGTGGATATCGACTTCGAGGAAGTAAATAATTCGCGGCATCGTGACGGCATAGGCCGGCTGGACGATCTGGGGAAAAGACATCCCGGACCTGTCGATATATTCTCCACCGGGCCTCCCGGGGGGAGGGAGCTTGAAGGCGTCACTGAGGCGTGGCGCATGGAGAGCAGTAGGGACAGACCGGACGCTGAGACTGGATCCGTGCCCGCGCATCTTGAGCAGCACCTGCCTGAAGCGTTATCGGGTATTGCTGAGATCTATCGCGCACTGGTCGTGGGTGTCGGCGATTATGTGCGTAAAAACCGCTTCGAACGTGTTCTGATCGGTCTTTCCGGTGGCGTGGATTCCTCGCTCGTAGCAGCTGTCGCTGTTGATGCCCTGGGGAAGGAGAACGTCGTGGGCGTCTCGATGCCGTCACGCTATACCTCGGACGGCACACGCGGCGACGCCGAAGTGATGGCAAAAAGGCTTGGAATCGAGTTCCGCCACATTCCCATAGAGCCGCTCTTTGCGCAATATCTTGAAACTCTCGAGCCGGAGTTCGAAGGCAGTAAAGCGGACATCACCGAAGAGAACCTGCAGGCGCGCATCCGTGGCAATCTGCTTATGGCCCTTTCCAACAAGTTCGGCTGGCTGGTACTGACTACCGGTAACAAGAGTGAGATCAGCGTCGGTTATGCAACGCTCTATGGCGACATGGCCGGTGGTTTTGCGGTAATCAAAGATGTGCCAAAAACTGTAGTTTACGAGCTTTGCCGCTGGCGCAACGCGCAGGGTGAGGAGATCATTCCGGCGAGCGTCATCGAGCGCGCGCCCAGCGCCGAGCTTGCGCCCGACCAGAAAGACCAGGATACGCTGCCACCTTACGAGATACTCGATCGCATCATCGAGGAATATGTGGAGTACGACCGCAGCGTCGAGGAAATGGTGGCAGCCGGACTGGATCAGCAGACGGTCGGCCGCATCACCCGCATGATCGACCGCAACGAGTACAAGCGCCGCCAGGCGCCGCCCGGCATCAAGATAACCTCACGCGCCTTCGGCAAGGACCGGCGTTTCCCGATCACGAACCGGTTCGGGGTGTAGGTTTGCTGTTTAAACCCCTTCTCCGCTATACTTTCCCTCGTGAATAAAGAAGAAGCACCCGCTTCTCACCTGCCGGCTGCGTCGCGGTCATGAACAAAATGGCTGCGCCAACTGGATGAGCTTGCAGGTACCGCCATATGAGGTTTCAGGTCCGGAATCGATTCCGGCAGGGAAATCGTGGTTACGCAAGGGTGCTATTGGTACCCTTTTTTCGTGGATTAAAAAGCTGTCTTTATTATTAAGCGGCGGTTGAATGACCGCTGCAAAACTAGGATGAAAGGAGGTGTTCGCCTGTCGCACACTATAAGCCCCGAGTAAGAGATCTGACTCGGATAAATGAAGCTATCAGGGTTGCAAATGTAAGGTTGATCGGTCCGGACGGAGAGCAGGTTGGAATCAAGACCCGCGACGAAGCGATGGATATCGCCATCAAGCACGGGCTCGACCTGGTCGAGATCGCTCCCGAAGCAGACCCACCGGTCTGCAGGGTGCTTGATTACAGCAAATACAAGTACGAGCTGGAGCAAAAGGCCAAACAGGCACGCAAGCATCAGTCGACCATCGTGGTCAAGGAGATAAAACTCCGCCCAAAGATCGGGAATCATGACTACATGACAAAGCGCGGTCACGTGGAGCGTTTTCTCAAGAAAAAGGACAAGGTCAAGGTGACGATCATGTTCCGCGGGCGCGAGGTGGTTCATCCCAAGAAGGGTGAGGAACTGCTGCGCCGCCTGGCGGAAGATGTCGTGGAACTGGGAGTTATCGAATCCCAGCCCAACCTTGACGGCAGGAACATGGTCATGGTCCTCGCACCTGTCAAGTAACAGCAGCCCTGTTAAAAAGCGAGAGTAAGTTCATAACCGAAAGGACGGCCTATGCCAAAGATGAAGACTCATCGCGGCGCCGCCAAGCGATTCCGCCTTACCTCTTCGGGTAAGCTGAAACGCCGCAGCGCTTTTAAAAGCCATATTCTTGAAAAGAAGAGCCCCAAGCGGAAGCGTGGTTTTCGCAAGAACAAGGATGTCAGCGCGGCCGATAGCCGTGGAGCGTCCCGTTTGCTGGGCAAGAGGTAGCGTTAGGAGTTGAATTTCAATGCCGCGTGTCAAAAGAAGCGTTCACGCCCGCAAGAAGCGGCGTAAGGTATTAGCAGAAGCAAAGGGTTACCGGGGTACAAAGCATTCAAGTTACAAGCGGGCCAAGGAACAGGTAAGCCGTTCCCTGAACTACGCGTACAGGGACAGGCGGGTTCGCAAACGCGATTTCCGCCGTCTGTGGATCACGCGTATCAACGCCGGCGCGCGAATGAACGGGCTGTCATACAACCAGTTCATACACGGTCTGAAAGAGGCCGAGATCACCCTGAACCGCAAGGTTCTTGCTGATCTGGCTGTAACCGACCCGGACATGTTCTCCAGCCTGGCCGAGCAGGCCAAGGCGGCGCTGGCAGCCTGACTGACGGCTGGCGAGGCCAACGGGTGAATCCCAGGAGAATCTCAAGCACAAGTAACGCCATAATCAAGGAGGCGGCGCGGCTGAAGCGGAAACGTCACCGCTATCACAGCCGCCTTTTCCTTGTTGAAGGAGAAGACCTGCTGGATGCAGCGCTTGAGCGCGGCATCGTTCCACGGCAGGTCTTTGTGCTGGAAGGATACGATGATCTTCTGTCAGGCGAGGACGCGGAGCGTTTGCTCACGACACGTCCGACGCCGCAGAAAGCGCCACCGGATATTTATACCTGCAGCCAGGCCGTGATGGAGAAGCTCTCGGAGCTGGGCAGCGGCTCGCGCGTGATTGCCGCGTTTGAGATGCTTGACCGGAAGTTCCCGGCGGGGCTTGACGCGCCGGTTGCGGATTCGGGCAAAACAGGCGCGGCCGAAGGCGGTATGTCGTCGGGACCGCTGCTCTATCTTGCTGGAGCAGGTGACCCGGGCAATGTCGGCAGCTTGATG
>JBBAAB010000203.1:0-3633 GCA_041658445.1 Thermoleophilia bacterium | reverse complement strand
AAAGCTAAGGGGATAGCGGCCGCCGCGACCTCCCGGGTTCGAACCCCGGCGAAGGATAATTTGGAAACAAGAATAGAATCTCTGCTGGAACGCGTTGAAAAGCCAGCCCGATACATCGGCGGCGAGACAGGCAGTGTCGTCAAGGAAGATCATTCCCTGCGCGTTGTACTGAGCTACCCTGATGTTTACGAGATCGGCACCGCCAACCAGGCGGTACAGATCATCTACTCGCTTATCAACAACCACACCGGCGCATGGGCCGAGCGCGCCTACTGTCCATGGCCCGACATGTCAGGGCTGATGCGGGCCGAGGGCGTGCCCCTGTTTTCCCTTGAGAGCTGGAAGCCGGTGCGCGAGGCCGACTTTTGGGGAATCACCCTCCAGCACGAACTCACCTATACGAACATCCTCGAGATGCTGGACCTGGCGGGAGTGCCGCTTCGTTACGAAGATCGCGGCGAAGATGACCCTTTTGTCTTTGCCGGCGGACCATGCGGCAGCAACCCGCATCCGATCGCAGCTTTCTTTGATTTCATCCTAATCGGTGACGGGGAGCAGGTCATGCCCGGACTGATACGGTTGTGTGAGCGGGAAAAAGGGAAGCCCCGCAGGGAGCTGCTCGAAAAGCTGGCCCGGATGGAAGGGGTTTTCGTCCCGGCGTTTCCCCGTCAGGTTACTCGGGCCGTGGCACAGGAGCTCGATTACGAGCTGATCCCCGCGCGGCCGATCGTTCCCTCCATGCATTCGGTCCATGACCGGGCGGCGCTGGAGATCATGCGCGGTTGCACCCGCGGCTGCCGTTTCTGCATGGCGGGCAACTGGTACCGGCCGGTGCGCGAAAGGCCGATGGAGGAAGTTTGCCGCGCCGTCAACGCCATGGTGGCCGGCACCGGCTACGAGGAAGCCTCGCTCAGCTCTCTTTCGACGACCGATTACAGCGCCATCCAGGAAACACTCGCCGGCCTGGCGCAGTCGAATCCGCGCCTCACCATATCGTTGCCTTCGCTGCGGGTCGACCCCGCGGCTATCAGGTTGCTGGGTCTGACATCACAGCGCAAGGGTTCGATCACGCTCGCGCCCGAGGCCGGCAGTCAGCGGTTGCGTGACGTCATCAACAAACAGGTGACCGGTGATGACATCCAGGAGGCCATCACAGAGGCGTTTCGCGGTGGCCGGACTACCGTGAAGCTATATTTCATGATCGGTCTTCCGACGGAGACAGAGTCCGATCTGCAGGGGATAATCGACATAGCCACGACTGCGAAGCGCATCGGACGCAGCGAGGCCGCCAGTCCGGGCAGGGTGCAGATAAACATTAGCGTCGCCAGTTTTGTGCCCAAGGCGCATACACCGTTTCAGTGGGGTGGCATGAACAGCTGCGAGGAACTGGAAAAGAAACAGGAATTTCTGCGGCGTAACATGCCCCGCAAACAGATCAAGCTGAGCGTCCACGATCTGATGCCAGGCATGGTCGAGAGCGCGATTGCGCGTGGCCGGGATGCCACTGCCGATGCGATCGAAGCTGCCTGGAGAGCCGGAGCCGGTTTTGACGCCTGGACCGAGAAGTTCGACTTTGCCGCCTGGGAAAAAGGCTTTGCCGCCATAGGGAGCACGGTCGAGCAGGAGGCGACCCGTTCATTCGCGCTCGACGCGGAGTTGCCCTGGGACGATATCGACTCCCGGGTAGACAAGGAGTTTCTCATCGACGAGAAGAAAAAAGCAGAGCGCGCACAAGTGACGCTCGACTGTCGCTGGGGCGACTGCTCGGACTGCGGTGTCTGCGAGGGCGACATCCGGATGATCACATGCAAATGAGATGAAAACATGAACTTCAACTATCAGATGAGATTCTCCAAGACGGGCAGGGCGCGTTTTATCGCGCACCTGGACACCTTGAGCTGTCTGATGCGCGCGATCAGGCGCGCGGGCTTCGAGTTCGCCTTTACGCAGGGGATGCGGCCCAAACCTGTCCTCAGCCTGGCAATGCCGCTTGGCGTCGGCATCGAGGGCGAGGATGAGATCTGCGATTTCTCCCTCCAGCAGCGGGCGCCGCTTACAGAGCTGGCAAAGAAGCTGGGCAACGAGCTTCCCCAGGGGATGGAGCTGAAAATGTTGGGCCCTACATTTGACCGTACCAAGTCCGCGTCCAGAGTGGAGTCGGTTTCATACAGGATCGAGTTTGCCGGCGCGCCCGCAGGGCTTTCCGAAGCGGCCGGACGCTACAACGAAGAAAGCGCCATCATCCTTCTTAGAAAGAGGCCCAAGGGTGACAAGGAAGTCGACATAAAAAAGTACGTGCGGGAGGTTGAGCTGTCACCGGGTGAGGGTGGCCCGCAGGGCATAACTTTCGATATGGCTGTGACCTCCGAAGGCACGGGCAGGCCCGATGAGATCATCATGGCGCTGTCTGGAATCTGCGGCGAGGAGATACGAATATCACGTATAGTCAGGACTGCAATCGATATCAAGGATGAACCGTCACCGTCGCCGGCAAGGCCCGGACGTCATGGACATCCTGCATTCAGGGGCAAAAGACGCTAGCGGGGCCCAGGTTTTAACTGTTTGCCCATGTGGATATAATGTCTTGTGAGGGGACGGCCTCGGCCGATCCTGATTGCCCTAAAAGTTTTAGCCCGCGATATTTCTTTGCCTGAAGACTTTTTTACAGACAGACGGGCGAATTGGAAGCTTATCAAGGTTTGAACGGGAGCCATGCCGTTTCGGGGCGGGCACCCGCTATTTACAAAATTTAACGAAAGGCAGTTGAGCAACATGGCAGGTCGCGCCAAGCAGATCCTGGTGAGCGCGGAGCCGAACGAACTCAAGGTTGCAATTCTTGAGGATGGCAGGCTTTGCGAGATTTATGTTGAGAGGAAGGGCCGCCGGCCGCTGGCCGGCAACATCTACAAGGGCAAGGTCGAAAACGTGCTCCCGGGTATGGAGGCGGCCTTCGTCGATATCGGGCTCGAGAAGAACGGTTTCCTCTATGTCGAGGAAGTCATGGTTCACGAGGATCCCGACAAGCGTCCCAAGAAGATCACACAGATGCTGCGTTCGGGCCAGGAGATACTGGTCCAGATCGGGAAAGACCCGATGGGAACCAAGGGCGCTCGCCTGACTACCCAGTTATCAATCCCCGGCACGTTTCTCGTCTATGTTCCAGATGGTGACGGCGTGGGCGTCTCACGCCGGCTGTCCGATGAAGAGCGTCAGCGGCTGCGGCAGATGTGCCGCGAGCTCAAGGTCAAAGGGGCGGGCCTCATCGTCCGTACAGCCGCCGAAGGCGTAACGAAGAAGGAACTCGCCGGTGACCTGAAGTTCCTCGAGAAGATGTGGCAGACCGTCAAGGGACGCGACAAGGGTTCACCGGCTCCGTCGCTGCTGTATTCAGAGATGGAAGTATCCCTTAAAGTCATGCGCGACCTCTTCAATGACACCTATGAGCGGGTCCTGGTTGATTCGCAGCGCGAATATGACAGAATCCGTTCCTTTATGAAGAAGACCTCTTCGGAGCTTATCGACCGCGTCGAGCTCTATCAGGGCAGCAAGCCGCTGATGGAGACCTACGGGGTAGACGAGGAGATCAAGAGGGCCCTCAAACGCAGGGTCGATCTTCCCAGCGGCGGCTACCTG